>DATNIV010000278.1:0-5653 GCA_035604255.1 Telmatospirillum sp.
TGGACACGCGCAATGAACCTGCTCTCCGCCGTCGGACGCGTTTTCCTTTCTTTCCTCGAGCATACCGGTCGGCTGGCCCTTTTCACCGCCGTTTCCTTGTCTCATTGCGTGCGTCCACCGATCTATCACCGCCTGATCGGCCGGCAGATGCTTGAAATCGGCTATTTCTCCCTGCCGGTCGTCGGCTTGACGGCCATCTTCACCGGCATGGTGCTGGCCCTGCAAAGCCACACGGGATTCGCCCGCTTCCAGGCCGAAGGCGCCGTGGCCACGGTGGTGATCCTGTCGATGACCCGGGAACTGGGTCCGGTGCTCGCCGGATTGATGGTTGCCGGACGGATCGGAGCCTCCATGGCCGCCGAAATCGGCACTATGCAGGTCACCGAACAGGTCGATGCGCTGGTCACCTTGTCGACCAATCCGTACAAATATCTGGTCGCCCCCCGACTCATCGCCGGCGTCCTGATGCTACCCTGTCTGGTGCTGGTCGCCGATATCATCGGCGTATTCGGCGGCTTCCTGGTTGGCGCCTATCAGTTGGGCTACAATCCGGCGACCTATATCCACAGCAGTTGGGAATTCTTGAAGCCGATCGACGTGCTCTCCGGGTTGGTGAAAGCCGCAGCCTTCGGCTTCGTCATTTCGCTGATGGGTTGCTATAACGGTTACCATTCGAAAGGTGGCGCGCAAGGCGTCGGTCAGGCCACAACCAACGCGGTGGTTTCGGCTTCGATCCTGATCCTCACCACCAATTACATCCTGACAGCGCTGTTCTTCAACAAATGACCCCTCCAGCAAAAATCCAACTGATCGACGTCCACAAGAGCTTCGGCGCCAAAAAAGTGCTCGACGGGGTAACGGTGGATATCGCGGCAGCCGAATCCTTCGTCGTCATCGGGGGATCGGGCTCCGGCAAATCGGTCACCTTGAAATGCATCCTTGGCCTGATGAAACCGGACCAGGGAAAAATACTGGTCGACGGTGAAGACGTCGTCAACATGAGCGGGCGTGACCGCGAACGGGTCATGAAGAAATTCGGCATGCTTTTTCAAGGCGCCGCCCTGTTCGATTCCCTGCCGGTTTGGGAAAATGTCGCCTTCGGCCTGATCCAGGGCCAACGGATGGACCGTAAGAAGGCCCACGACAAAGCCATCGAGAAGCTCTATCAGGTCGGCCTCGGCTCCGACGTGGCCGACCTCTCGCCGTCTGAACTCTCCGGCGGCATGCAAAAGCGGGTTGCCCTGGCGCGCGCCATCGCCGCCGAACCGGAGATCATTTTTTTCGACGAACCGACCACCGGCCTCGACCCCATCATGGCCGACGTCATCAACGATCTGATCGTGAAATGCGTGAAGGAGTTGGGCGCCACCGCCGTCTCGATCACCCATGACATGCATTCGGCCCGCAAGATCAGCGATCGCATGGCCATGCTCTACCATGGCCGCTTGATCTGGGTTGGTCGCACCGGCGACGTCGATCGCGCCGACAATGCCTATGTCGACCAATTCATTCATGGCCGGGCCGACGGGCCGATCAAGATGGAACTGCGGCGCTGAATAATTGAATCACCAAGAAATCGAAGAGAAAATGGCCAACTAAACTCGTCATTCCCACGAAAGCGGGAATCCAGACTGTCCTTTGGATTCCCGCTTTCGCGGGAAAGACGAAATAATGACCGTTTGGCACTTTTGGAACGGAGCCTTAACCCCTTGGCCAAGACGTCCCCTCGCTATGTTTGTCAGGATTGCGGCGCCTCCTATGCGCGCTGGGCGGGGAAGTGCGAGGCTTGCGGCGCCTGGAATTCCATCCTCGAGGAAGCTCCCGTCGAATCCGTGCCCAAAGGCTTGGGCGGCGGCAAAGGCGGGCGGCGCATCGATTTCGTCGGTCTCGACGGCGGCTCCGAACCACCTCCCAGGCGAATGACCGGCATTGCCGAACTGGACCGGGTGTGCGGCGGCGGCCTCGTTCCCGGTTCCGCCCTCCTGGTCGGTGGCGATCCCGGCATCGGCAAGTCGACCTTGCTGTTGCAAGCGGTCGCCGCCTTGGCCGCGCAGGCGACGTGCGTTTATATTTCCGGCGAAGAAGCCATCGAACAAGTTCGTCTCAGGGCAAGACGCTTAGGCCTGCATGGCGCGCCGGTCCAACTGGCCGCCGCCACCGCTTTGCGCGATATCGCGGCCAGCCTTGATCAGGGCGAGGTCCCGGCGGTGGTTGTTATCGATTCGATTCAAACCATGTATCTAGACAGCCTCGATTCGGCGCCGGGCACGGTGGCTCAGGTGAGAAGCTGCGCCAGCGAATTGATCCGTCTGGCCAAACGCCGCGGATTCACCTTGTTCCTTGTCGGTCATGTGACAAAGGACGGGCAGATCGCCGGTCCGCGCGTGCTCGAACATATGGTCGACACAGTGTTGTACTTCGAAGGAGAGCGCGGCCATCCGTTTCGCATCCTGCGTTCGGTAAAAAATCGTTTCGGGGCGACCGACGAGATCGGCGTCTTTGAAATGAGCGATGCGGGACTGACGGGCGTCGCCAACCCATCGGCATTATTTCTCGCCGAACGGCGGGGCAATGTCTCCGGTTCCTGCGTCTTCGCCGGCATCGAGGGAAGTCGGCCGATGCTGGTGGAAATCCAGGCATTGGTGGCACCTTCCGCCCTCGGCACGCCACGCCGCGCGGTCATCGGCTGGGACGGTGGGCGCTTGGCCATGGTCCTGGCGGTGCTTGATGCTCGTTGCGGCCTTGCTTTGGCCGGAAATGACGTTTATTTGAACGTCGCAGGGGGCTTGCGAATCAGCGAGCCGGCAGCCGATCTGGCCGTCGCCGCCGCTTTGCTGTCCTCGGCCAACGATGTGCCGGTGGAGGCTGACATGGTGGTCTTCGGCGAAATAGGATTGTCCGGCGAGATCCGCGCCGTCAGTCAAATGGATGGCCGCTTGAAGGAAGCCACCAAATTGGGGTTTGCCCAAGCCCTGATGCCGGTGGTCCGCCGACAGGCGGCGGGAAAGGCTGCGGGACGCGCCGCAAAAGAGGGGTCGATCGGCATCCGCCGTGTTGGCCATGTACAGGATTTGGTGTCCTTGTTCCGCCCCGGCGGCAAGGCTAAAGGTCATGACGGGGTAGAAAAACCGTGAACGCTGTCGACATTACCGTCGTCGTCGTGCTGCTTGCATCTGGGGTCTTCGCCCTGATGCGCGGCTTCGTCTACGAAGTTCTGGCCATGGCCGGATGGATCGCCGCCGCTCTGGCCGCCCTCTGGGGCATCCCGCTCGTACGGCCTTTCGTCCAACCCTATATCGCCAGTCAAACACTCGCCGATATCGCCAGCGGCGTCGCCATCTTTCTGGTGGCCCTGCTGCTGTCATCCTTTATCACCCATGCCATTTCACGGCGTGTCCAGAGAAGCGCCGTCAGTTCGGTTGATCGCTCGCTCGGGTTTGCCTTCGGTCTGTTGCGGGGATTGGTGCTGGCCAGTCTGTGCTTCATGGTCGTGACCAAATTGATGGCCCCCGAAGAACCGCCGCTGCTGACGAACGCCAAGACCCGCCCCTTGCTGGCGGCCAGCGCGCGGATCATTCAATCGCTGGTGCCGTCCTACCTAAGCGGCATCGACGAGAAGGCGAAAGACGCCTCCAACGCGGTTAACCAGGCCCAGCAGGCCAAAGAAATGTATGATCGCCTGTCGGCGCCGAAGCCCAAATCGGCCGACCAGCCGCAGAATGACAAACGCCCCACCTATGATAGTCACAGCCTTGAACGGCTGATTGAAACGACAACCGGCACCAAGTAGCAGGAGCTCGCCGCCATAATGCTGACCACACACCCCTTCGACGACGATCATCTGCATGAAGAATGCGGCGTGTTTGGCATCTATGGGCATCCGGATGCCGCCTCGCATACGGCGTTGGGGCTCCATGCTCTCCAACATCGTGGGCAAGAAGCGGCCGGCATCGTTGCCTTCGATGGCGAGCATTTTCACAGCCACCGGGGCTTGGGCCATGTCGCCGATAATTTCAGCTCGGAAGCGGTCATGAAGACATTACACGGCCATATGGCCGTGGGTCATGTCCGCTATTCGACCACCGGCGAGACCATGCTGCGCAATGTGCAGCCGCTTTTCGCCGATTTCGAATTCGGAGGCCTCGCCATCGGCCACAATGGCAACCTGACCAATGCGCTGACCATCCGCAAACAGTTGGTCCGACGCGGTTGCCTGTTCCAATCGACAACCGACACCGAAGTGATCGTTCACCTGATTGCCATCAGCCTCTATTCCACCGTGGAAGAGCGCATGATCGACGCGTTGCGCCAAGTCGAAGGAGCCTATTCGCTGGTCGCGCTGACGCAAAATTCGGTCATCGGCGTCAGAGATCCCCTGGGTATTCGCCCCTTGGTCCTCGGGCAATTGCCGAGCGGCGCCTGGATCATCGCCTCGGAAACCTGTGCGCTGGACATCGTTGGCGCCAATTTCGTCCGCGACGTCGAACCGGGCGAGTTGATCATTCTCGATCACAATGGCCTGAGGAGCATCAAACCGTTTGTCAAAAGCCGCAGCCGCTTTTGCATTTTCGAATATATCTATTTCGCCCGCCCCGACAGCGTCATGGAGGGGACCAGCGTCTATGAGGTCAGGAAGCAGATCGGACGTGAATTGGCGAAAGAAAGCGGCGTCGATGCCGATGTGGTGATCCCCGTCCCCGATTCCGGCGTCCCGGCGGCGCTGGGTTATGCCGCCGCCGCGAATATTCCGTTCGAATTGGGCATCATCCGCAATCACTATGTCGGACGCACCTTCATCGAGCCGACCCAGCACATCCGCCAGCTCGGCGTTCGCCTCAAGCACAGCGCCAATCGCGCGGTGGTCGCCGGCAAGCGCATCGTGCTGATCGACGACTCGATCGTGCGCGGCACCACATCGGTGAAGATCGTGCAAATGATGCGCGATGCCGGAGCGCGCGAAGTGCATTTCCGCATCGCCTCGCCGCCGATTACCCATCCGGATTATTACGGTATCGACACGCCGGAGCGGGACAAGCTCCTGGCCGCCACGCACGACCTCGAAGGTATGCGAAAATTCATTGGCGCCGATTCGCTCGCCTTCCTCTCGGTCGAAGGCATCTATCGCGCCATGGGCGAGAAAGGGCGCGATCCCCTGCGTCCGCAATTCACCGACCATTGCTTCACCGGCGAATATCCGACCTCGCTCACCGACCGCACCGCGCACGAAGCCCCGCCCCGGCAACTCTCCTTGCTCGCCGAGGCAAGCTGAGGAATGCCGCTACCTCTCGCCGACCGTGTCGCGCTCGTCACCGGCGCCTCGCGCGGCATCGGTTATGCGACGGCACTGGCACTGGCGCGCACGGGCGCGCATGTGGTCGCAGTGGCGCGCACCGTCGGCGGTCTCGAGGAGCTTGACGATGCGGTTCGCGCCGCCGGCAGCTCGGCGACGCTAGTGCCGCTCGACATGCGCGATTACGACGGCCTGTATCGGCTCGCCGCCGCGCTCAACGAGCGCCACGCGCGGCTCGACGTGCTCGTCGGCAATGCCGCAATCTGCGGCGTGCCCTCGCCCCTCGGCCACATCGAACCGAAAAGTTGGGAAGAGACGATGGCGGTCAATGTCACCGCCAACTGGCATCTCATCCGTGCCATG
>DATNIV010000279.1:0-3077 GCA_035604255.1 Telmatospirillum sp.
AATCGGTCAGCAACCGGTGATGGTGCCAGTGCGGAATAGGCAGGCCGAGCAAGGCTTGCAGCAGGCGATGCACATGGGTGGAGGCGAAAAGATCCATCCCCCGCGTCACCAGACTGACACCTTGGAGAGCATCGTCGAGGGTGACCGCCAGATGATAGCTGGCCGCCGCATCCTTGCGGGCCAACACGACATCGCCGAACAGATCCGGTTCCGCCCGCACCACACCAGCCGCCGCGTCGGTCCAGGTCAAGGGACCGGCCATGGCGACGGCCTTGGCCATGTCGAGACGAAGCGCGAACGGCATTCCGGCGGCTTTGCGTTCGGCAACCGCGTCCGCGGCCAAACCACGGCACACCCCCGGATAGCGCAACCCGTCCGGCCCTTGCGGCGCCTCGCCGGCCCGCGCGATCTCCCGGGCGATTTCGCCACGCGTGCAGAAACAGGGATAGATCAACCCCATCGCGTCGAGCCGCGCCAAAGCCGCCCGATAGTCGTCGAGATGGTCCGATTGCCGCCGCACCGGCTGTTCCCACTGCAACCCCAGCCACGCCAGATCACGCTCGATACCGGCGACAAACGCCTCGCGGCAGCGGCTGGTGTCGATATCCTCGATGCGCACCAGGAATCGGCCGTTGGCGCGGCGTGCCGCCGCCGCTGCGAACAGAGCCGAAAAGGCATGCCCAAGATGCAACTCCCCGGTTGGGCTGGGAGCGAAACGCGTGGTCAACGACATGATAAGGTGACAATAGCATCGTTTTTCGGATAGGACTGCAAAAGGGCGTATATTGGCGCAACGAAGAGCTAAGGAGTCCTGATGGCGTTGCATCCCTTGAGCGGCCCCGGCGCCGCATCGGCCTCCGACACCCCGGCCAAGCAGTTGGTGGTGTTTTTGCATGGTGTCGGCGCCGATGGCGACGACCTGATCGCACTGGCGCCCTATTTCGCGCATTGGCTGCCCGACGCCGAATATGTGGCGCCGCACGCGCCCTTCCCGTTCGACATGGCGCCGACCGGGCGCCAATGGTTCAGCATGCAGGACCTCCGTCCGCAGGCGATCTTCGAAGGCGTGCAGGCGGCGGCGGAGTCGCTTGATCGCTATCTGGACGAACAATTGGCGAACCGGGGCTTGACCGACGGAGATCTGGCCATCGTCGGTTTTTCACAAGGCACGATGATGGCGCTGCATGTGGCCTTGCGACGCCCGAAAGCCTGCGCGGCGGTGATTGGCTATTCCGGCCTGCTCGCCGCCCCCGATCGGCTCCCCGCCGAATTGACGGTGCGCCCGCCCGTTTTTCTGGCGCACGGCGAAGCGGACGAGGTGATTCCTCATGATTTCATGTCGCTGGCCGAAAAGGCCCTCACCGTGATGGGTGTGAGCGTGGACACGCTGTCCTGCCCGAACCTTGGGCATTCGATCAATGACGATGGCTTGATGGCCGGCATTCGATTCGCCGCCCAGGCCTTCGGCATCGGTATCCCGCTCGAAGAGACACCGCCCGGCCCGTAACAGGCCGATCGGACGAACGCGCAATGATTGTTTGTTTCAAGATAGAATCCAACGCGTTGGCGCATTGAGCGCCCCGAAGCGGAGCGGAGGCAAGCCAAGCCGGCGGATGCCGGCGCCCGGCGACTGAGGGACAATGAACGATGGGAGGGCGATCGGGTTTTCCGATTGCTCTCCCATCCCGTAACAGGGGATCTTTCGCCACTTTCACGAAATTGTTATGCTTGCCTGGTTGGTAATTCTGGTAGATACCCTAGATATGGTGACTCTTGACTAGCG
Source organism: Telmatospirillum sp. (assembly GCA_035604255.1). Lineage (GTDB taxonomy): Bacteria > Pseudomonadota > Alphaproteobacteria > Rhodospirillales > Magnetospirillaceae > Telmatospirillum. The sequence continues at coordinate 1,784 of DATNIV010000279.1, forward strand.
AGGATAGCGTATTTTGTCGCTGGCGCTTGAAAGTTGTCCGGCCTTAGTCCTGAACGCGGACTTCCGCCCCTTGAGCTATTACCCGCTGTCGTTATGGTCCTGGCAGGAAGCGGTGAAAGCGGTGGTGTCCGACAGGGTCAATGTTGTCTCGGTCTACAACCGGGTCATCCACTCCCCTTCGTCGGTCATGCCCCTGCCCAGCGTCATTTCCCTCAAAGAATATATCCCCACCAAACGCCGCCCCGCCTTCACCCGATTCAACGTGTTCCTGCGGGATCGCTTCACCTGCCAATATTGCGGCGAATCGCTGCCGACCCATGATCTGACCTTCGACCATGTGATTCCCCGGTCGAAGGGTGGCCACACGACCTGGGAAAATGTGGTCACCGCCTGTTCGCCCTGCAATCTGGTGAAAGGCAGCCGGCTGCCGCGCGAAGCCTCGATGTTCCCGCTGGTCCGACCGACCGCGCCGACCAATTACCTGCTCCAGGAACATGGCCGCGCCTTCCCTCCCAACTATCTGCACGAAAGCTGGCGGGATTTCCTCTACTGGGATACCGAACTGGATCCGGTTTGAGGGCCGGCGAACGACTGGGTATCGTCACCGCAGATTGGTGGAATCCGTACGGCCGCAGCAAACTTTGAACTTTCGGCCACTGCCGCACGGGCATGGACTGTTTCGCTGCGGCTCCTCCATTCTCAAGGCGGTCACGCCGCTGCGCCTCCGCGATGCCTTGACCAGAGCCATCGCATCCGCGGCCGATCGACCGGATCGAATCAGATCGGCCATCAATTGCAAGGTCGGGCCGGCATGCCGGAGGAAGCGCGTTTGGGATCGGCAAAAATAATTGAGTCCCGATTCGCCATCCGCCGTTTTCAAAAAACGATGCTTCGGGCAGCCCCCATTGCAGGAAAATCGAACCGGACAGTCACGGCATTGACGGGGAAGAGTCTCTCGCTTTTCGATACCAAAGCGAAGCTGCTCGGGCTGATTTGCCAACGCGCGAAGAGAGGTTTCCAGAATGTTGCCGCGTTTATAGTCTGGATAAACATAATGGTCGCACGCGAAAAGATCGCCATTATGTTCCAGGGCAAGATTCTGCCCGCAGGTCTCCGAAAACCAGCACAAACCAGCCGAAAGCCCCATCGATGCCCCGAGTTGGCTGTCGAAGAATTGCACGAAGATACGTCCGACATCCTCACGCAGCCATTCGTCGAACACCTCGCAGAGGAACGCCCCGTAGCTCTCGGGCAGCACACTCCAGGGCGTCACCCGATAGAGGACGCCGTCGTC
>DATNIV010000280.1:0-3182 GCA_035604255.1 Telmatospirillum sp.
TGGTCGATGTTTGCATCGTCGGCACCGATCGCACCACGGCGACGGGTGACGTCTGCAACAAAATCGGCACCTATCTCAAGGCTCTGGCGGCGAAGGACAATGCGGTGCCGTTCTATGTCGGACTTCCGGGGCCGACCATCGATTGGACCCTTGACGACGGCGTGAAGGACATACCCATCGAAGAACGCGATCCCGGCGAGGTCACCCATATCAGTGGCCGGAGCGCCTCGGGCGAGCGGGTTTCCGTGCAATTGACGCCGGACGGTAGCCCCGCCGTCAACTACGGCTTCGACGTCACGCCGTCTCGGCTCGTCACCGGTCTGGTGACCGAACGCGGCGTCTGCGCGGCGTCGCGCGACGGGTTGCTGTCTCTCTATCCTGAAAAGCGAAGCCATGTCTGAGCATATGATCCGTTCCACCAGCCATCGTCTGTCCATCATCGATGCCGCGGTCAGGCTCGAGAAGCTTGGCTTGAACAAAGGAACGGCGGGAAATATCAGCATCCGCTGGAACGAAGGATTCCTGATCACGCCGTCGGGGATGCCGCCGTCCCGGGTGCATCCGGAAGATATCGTCGTCGTCGAAATGGACGGATCATCACAAGGCTCGCGCAAACCGTCGTCGGAGTGGCGATTTCACCGGGATATCTATGCCGGGCGGCCTGACGTCAATGCGGTGGTGCATTGCCACCCATCGTTTTGCGTCGCCTTGGCGGTGTTGCACAAGGAGATACCGCCCTACCATTACATGGTGGCCAAGGCCGGCGGCAGGGACATCCGGTGCGCGCCCTATGCGTCGTTCGGGACGCAAGCCTTGTCCGATTACGCCATGGCCGCTCTCGTAGGACGAAAGGCCTGCCTTCTGGCCAATCACGGCATGATCGCCACCGGCACTTCGCTGGACGGGGCGATGTCGTTGGCCGTCGAGGTGGAGGAACTGGCCGAGGGTTATTGGCGCGCTTTGCAACTGGGCGAGCCCTTTCTTCTCAGCGACGAAGAAATGGCGTCCGTCGTCGAACGCTTTGCGTCTTATGGCGAGAATGCCCAGGAAAATCACGGCGATCGGGCGTAATCTTTTCCCGATCCGATTTCTCTCTCAAGTGTCGAGAATGACCGATGGCGCACCAGATCACCGGTATTGATCACGTCCAGATTGCCGTGGCCGATCCCCTGTCGGCTTCCGAGGCTTTTCGTCGCCTGGGGTTTTTCCTCAGTCCGCCGCTGCAGAACCCGTCGCGGGGGTCGCTCGTCCGCTGTCTGTCTTTTGGCGATGACCATGTGGAGTTGATCGGTGCCGACGGCGACGGTCCGGGCGCCGGCGCCATTCGCCGCAGTTTGGCTGGCGTGTCGGCGAAGATGACGGGCATCGGTCTGGGAAGCCGCGACATCGGGGCCTCCGTCGATTCGCTGCGGCGCAGTGGGCTCGATCTTTCCGGTCCCAGCACGCCGTCCTGCTTTCTTCGCGGCGCGGATGGCGTCGAAGAGATTTGTTCCTGTTCCATCGTCGGCCTGCCGGATGAGCAGCCGCCGGGGTTGCCGGCCTTTCTGTGTGAACGCGCCACGTCCGACATCGTTCGTCGCCCGGAGTGGCAAGATCACCCCAACACGGCCAGAGGGATCGTCTCGCTTACCGTGCTCTTGGACAATCCGGAGGCGGAGATCGCCGGTTACAACCGTCTCTTCGGCCCCGCCGCCAGCACGCCGACCGACGAGACGGTCACGGTCCACACCGGGCACGGCCTGATTTTCCTGGTATCCGCCGGTGGATTTGACGATTTACACCCCAGTCTGGACGTTCGGGTGCCGACACCGCCGGCATTGGTCGTGTTGACCATCGGCGTTTCCGACATCGTCAAGACGGCAAAGGTTTTGGCGGAAAATGGCGTGTCGGCCCAGCGCCGGGGCGGCCATTTGGGCATTCCCGCCGCGGAAGCCCTGGGGCTTGGGCTGGAGTTCGTCGAAGTCTGAGCTTGAGGGGGCTTCAGGGCCTGCTTCCGGCGTCACGGCATGGCCGGGCTTGACCCGGCCATCCACGTGGACCCCCGGATCAAGTCCGGGGGTGACGAAAACGGGGAGTGAATCAAATCGACCGCTTGCGCTCGCCATGACGAAGGGGGGAGGCTCCTTCTCCAACCTCAGGTGATTTGAAAGTTCTTGAACTGCCAGGGGTCGCTGGTGTCGACGTCTTCGGGGAACAGCCGGCCGCGGTCTTGCAGCGGCGTCCAGTTGGAATAGACGCCGGTGACCGTTCCCAAATAGGGCATGCAGATTTCCAGGATTCGCTCGAAGTCCAGTTCTTCGGGTTCGATGATGCCGGCGCGCGGGTTTTCCATCGCCCAGATCATGCCGGCGAGAACCGAGACGGTCACTTGCAGGCTGGTGGCGTTGTTGTGCGGGCAAAGGGCGCGCGCTTCGCGGATCGACAATTGCGAGCCAAACCAATAGGAGCATTTGTCGTGGCCCATCAGCAGCACGCCCAATTCGTCGACGCCACGGACAATCTCGTCCATCAACAGGCGCTTGTTCGGCTGCATATGCCAATTCTTGCCGGCCAGTTCGTGGAGTGACAGGACAGCATCGTCACAGGGATGGTAGGCATAATGCACGGTCGGGCGGAAGCGGACGTTGCCCTGATCGGCGACGGTGAAATAGTCGGCGATGGAAATCGCCTCGCCATGGGTGATCAGGAAGCCATGGAAGGGACCTTCGTTCGGCGTCCATGTGCGGACCCGCGTGCTGGCGCCCGGCCGATTGAGATAGATGGCGGCGCCGCAGCCGAACTCATGGTGGCGGCCGCCGGCGGGAAGGGTCTTTTCGTGGCTGCCCCATCCCAATTCAGCGGGCTGGCATCCTTCGCCGACGAAGCCTTCGATCGACCAAGTGTTGACGAATTCGCCGACCCTTTTCGGGGTTTCGGGAACCTGCGTGTCACGTTCGGCCACATGGACGATCTTCACCGACAATCGCTGCATCAAGGCGGCCCATTCGGTGCGGCTGGTCGGTTTAGGGACCGAAAGACCACTGTCCTTCGCCAGATTGAGCAGGGCCTGTTTGAGAAAATGCGACACTAAGCCGGGGTTGGCGCCATGTGTGATGACCGCGGTTGCCGAGCCTTCCCGTCGGCGCAGCTTCAAGGCTTCCTCGCGATAGGCATAATTCGATCGCAGGGAGGGCGAGAGCGAG
>DATNIV010000281.1:0-6943 GCA_035604255.1 Telmatospirillum sp.
AAACAATAAGTTGGCGCCATCCAGGGGATCACACCTGACGGTGTGTGGCGTCACGCTTTTTTCATAGTGGCCAATCTTCGCGCTCTTCGTGTCTTCGTGGTGAACTGCCTTTTCTGAGGTCATGCGAGAGCGCTTGCAATCAGAGATAGCCCTTGTTGCGGCGTGGATCCCCCGACGCGGGGATGACAAAAAAGTAGCGAAAAAACCGTAACTGACGACAGAGCCGTTCTACGGCGGCGTAATCATGTCGAGAGCCGTCATTCTTTCGTAAAGCGAGGCCCGCGAGATGGCCAGAAGCTTGGCTGCGGCGGATTTGTTGCCACTGGTTTGTTCCAGCGCGGCCGTAATGGCCGCGCGTTCCGCTTGATGGACGGCTTTCGCCAATTCCAAGGCCGGTGCGACGGGGGCGGGGGGCGGGGATGCCTGCAGGAAAATGCCGGCGAAATGCTCCGCGGTCAGGATCGGGACATCCACCAGCATGCAGACTCGTTCCAAAACATTATGCAGTTCGCGCACATTGCCCGGCCAGTCATGGGCTTTCAACGCAGCGATGGCCGAGCGGTCCAGTTCGCGGGGACCCTCGCCGTTCTTCAAGCGCAATCGGTCAAGAATGCTTTCGGCGAGGATGTCGATATCGTCGCTGCGTTGACGGAGCGGCGGCAAGGTGATCGGAACGACATTGATGCGATAATAAAGGTCGGCGCGGAACTGATTGGCGCGGATCAGCGCCGGCAGATCGCGGCTGGTCGCCGCGATAATGCGGACATCGACCTGCAGGACCTTGTTGCTTCCCAAAGACTCGATTTCTTTTTCCTGGAGTGCGCGCAGCAATTTGGTCTGCATGGAAAGCGGCATGTCGCCGATTTCATCGAGAAACAGGGTGCCGCCATTGGCCAGCTGAAACTTTCCGGCGCGGCCGCGTGGGTCGGCGCCCGTGTAGGCACCGGGCGCCACGCCGAAAAACTCCGCCTCAAGCAGGGCCTCGGGGATGGCTGCGACATTGACGCTGACCATCGGTTTCAGCGCCCGATCGCTGGCCGCATGGATGGCATGGGCGAGCAACTCCTTGCCGGTTCCGGTTTCGCCCATCAGCAACACGGTGCTGTCCATCTCGGCGGCGCGGCGGGCCAATGTCTTGACTTGCCGCACGGGCTCGCTGATGCCGAGGAATTGCGAGAAGGTGTATTTGGCCCGGCGTTCTCCGGCCAATTCCTTGCGGGTGCGGTTCAACTCCTCCTGCAATTTGGAAAATTTGAAGAACAGAGGCTTCAGATATTCGGCTCTGTCGAACAGAACCAGGCCGACCCCCCCTCTGGTCGCACCTTTTTCGTCGAGCAACGGCAGGCGGATGACGACGAAAGATCGTGTGCCGAATTCCATGATATCGAGCAGGATGGGTTTCCCGTTGGTCACCACTTGGCGCATCAGGCTGTTCGGAATGACCTCTTCGACAATCCTGCCGGTGACATCATAGTTGATGCCAAGCAAAGACTTGTATTTGTCGTCCATCCAGGTGATACGAACGTCACGATCGACGGCCAATAACCCTTCGCACATCGACGCAAGATGGCCAAACATCGATTGAACCGCGCTCTCGCGGAAATCTCCGGTACTGATGGTCATCTGTCCTTGTCCATCCTTGCCCGAGAGTTGTCTGCCGTTCCAGACATAGTGTCCGATTTCCTGGACGCCCACAACCGTAAGGTTTTTGGGCAATTTCCTGTGGTACCAAGGGTGTTGTCTGGAAAAGCAGACAGTGCTTTAGGCATCACCCGAACAGGGGATGGAAAACGCTAGGAAAACAGCCACGTTCTTCAGTGCTCAGGCGATGGCATAGGCGTTGCACTCGGTTGAGATGCGACGGCGGGCGGACCTTCGGGTTTGACTTCGCCGGGACATAACAAGGCTCGACCCGAAAAAGGGCATCGCCGCACTCAAGGAGGACCGCTCTATGAGTTTCCTGATCTGTATCGGGGCACTGTTTTTCTTGATGTTTGTCGCCTATCGAGGCTTCAGCGTCATTCTTTTCGCGCCTATCGCCGCTCTGGGGGCCGTGTTGCTGACCGAACCATCTTTGGTTTTGCCGGTCTACAGCGGCCTGTTCATGGATAAGATGGTCTTCTTTATCCAAGCCTATTTCCCGGTGTTTCTGTTGGGAGCGCTGTTCGGCAAGGTGATCGAGATGTCCGGCTTCGCGAGGGCCATCGTGACCTCGGTCATCCAGTTGGTCGGACGCAAGCGGGCCGTCCTTTCGATCGTGCTCGTCGGTGGCCTGCTCACCTACGGCGGCGTTTCGCTCTTTGTCGTGGTGTTTGCCGTCTATCCCTTCGCCGCCGAGATGTTCCGCCAGGGGAATTTGCCCAAGCGGCTGATTCCCGGCACCATCGCCCTCGGGGCCTTTACCCTGACCATGGACAGTCTGCCGGGCACGCCGCAGATCCAGAACGTCATTCCCACCAGCTTCTTTAAAACCGACATCTATGCCGCGCCGATCTTAGGGACCATCGGCGGCATCTTCATTTTGATCTGTGGCGTCTGTTATCTCGAATGGCGCCTCAAACAAGCCGAACTGGCGGGCGAAGGGTATGGGACGGGGCATAGCCAGGAACCCGATCCCGACGTCATCTCGCGCGATCCGACGGTCAACCCGATCATCGCCATCCTGCCGCTGTTCGTCGTCGGCATCATGAATCTCGTGTTCACCAAGGTGCTCTTCCCTCTCTATTACGCAGGAGCCACCGCCGAAGTGAACCTGCCCGGTTTGGCCAAGCCGATCTCCGTTGCCGTGAAGTCGCAAATCGGCATCTGGTCGGTGGAAGTCGCCCTGGTGTTGGGGATTCTGACCGTCATTGCCTTCTCCTTTACTACCATCGCGAGCAAATTTGCCGAAGGCAGCAAGGCCGCCATTGCCGGATCGCTGCTGGCCTCGGTCAACACGGCCACGGAATACGGGTTTGGGGCGGTGATCGCCGCTTTGCCCGGGTTCATGGTGATCAAGGACGCGTTGCAGGCCATTCCCAACCCATTGGTCAATGAAGCGATTACGGTGACCACGCTGGCCGGTGTGACCGGATCGGCTTCCGGCGGCATGGGAATCGCGCTCGCGGCCATGTCCAACCAGTTCATTGCCGCCGCCAACGCGGCCGGCATTCCGCTGGAGGTCATGCACCGCGTTGCCGCGATGGCCTCCGGCGGCATGGATACGCTGCCGCACAACGGCGCCGTCATCACCTTGCTGGCGGTGACCGGATTGACCCATCGGCAGTCCTATATGGACATCTTCGCCATCACTTGCATCAAGACCATGGCCGTCTTCCTGGTCATCCTTGTCTATTACCTGACCGGGCTCGTCTGATCGTCGTTCCGCCTTGAGTTCGTCCGACGAGACGGGCTCAAGGCGAATTTGTTGCAAGGGCCCGGACTCTCAACCGTGACGGGCCTCTCGAAGACACCTTGAAGAGAGAGGACACCCCATGCTTAAGGGATTGACCGCCATCGTAACCGGTTCCACCAGTGGCATCGGTTTGGGTATCGCCAGAGCTTTGGCCGCCGAAGGTGTGGACATCATGCTCAACGGCTTCGGCGACAAGACGGCCATCGACAACTTGCAGGCCGGTCTTGCCAAGGAATTTGGTGTTCAGGTTCTTTATAACGCCGCCGATCTCTCGAAGGCCGAGGCCTGCGAGGATCTGATCGCCGATACGGAAAAGCGGCTGGGCAAGGTCGATATTCTGGTCAACAACGCGGGCATTCAACATGTCGCGCGAGTCGAAAGCTTTCCCGTCGATCGCTGGGACGCGGTGATTGCGATCAATCTGTCCTCGGCCTTCCATACGGCTCGGAAAGCCTTGCCGGGCATGCAGAGCAGGGGGTTCGGGCGCATCATCAATATCGCTTCGACACATGGTCTGGTGGCTTCGGCGGGAAAGGCCGCTTACGTGGCCGCCAAGCACGGCATCGTCGGTTTGACCAAGGTGATCGCGCTGGAGAATGCCGAGAGTCCGATCACCTGCAATGCCATCTGTCCGGGATGGGTGTTGACGCCTCTGGTTCAGGCGCAGATCGAAGCCCGTTCCAAGGCCGAGGGCATCACCGTGGCGCAGGCCGAACGCGAATTACTGATCGAGAAGCAGCCGTCGGCGCGATTTACGACGGTGGAGCAATTGGGAGCCGTTGCCGTGTTTCTGGCCGGTCCCGGCGCGGCCAATATCACCGGCATTGCACTGCCGGTCGATGGCGGATGGCTTGCGCGATAAACGGTTTGGTTGTGGCGTTCGGCATAACGCCGCGCCACGAGGGGGTATCTATGAGTAAAGCAATCAGTGTTACCAAAGCAGTGGAGATGATTCCCGATGGGGCGTCACTTTTGGTCGGTGGCTTCATGGGCGTGGGCTCGCCGCATCGGGTGATCGCCGAATTGGTTCGGCAGGGCCGCAAGGATCTCACGGTGATCGCCAACGATACGGCGTGGCCGGGCGTCGGCATCGGGCTTCTGATCGCTGCCAAGGCGATCAAGAAGCTTATCGTGACGCACATCGGGTTAAATCCCGAAACGCAGCGGCAGATGATCGCCGGCGAAATCGAGGTGGAACTGGTACCGCAAGGCACCTTGGCCGAGCGCATCCGGGCCGGGGGATTCGGTCTGGGCGGCGTTCTGACGCCGACCGGCGTCGGCACCGTTGTCGCCGAGGGGAAACGGACGATCGACATCGATGGCACGTCCTTTCTGCTGGAGTTGCCGGTCAAGGCGGATTTCGCGTTGATCGCCGCTTATCGGGCCGACTATGACGGCAATCTCGATTACGCCCTGACGGCGCGGAACTTCAATCCGATCATGGCCATGGCCGGTGAAAAGGTGATCGCCGAACCTAACGAGGTCGTTCCCGTCGGGGTGATTCCGCCCGACGTCGTCGTCACGCCGCATGTGCTGGTTGACCATTTTATCGAGAAAGGGTTGTCCAATGGACGATAAGGTCATCATCGCCAAGCGTGTCGCCTTGGAGCTGCAAGCCGGAAACCTGGTCAATCTGGGCATCGGCTTGCCAACGACCGTCACAAAGTATCTGCCGGCCGGCGTTACCGTGCATTTTCAATCGGAGAACGGCTTTATCGGCATGCAACCGGTTCCCGGCGCCGGTCTGGAGAACGCGTTCCTGACCGACGCCGGCGGAAGTTTTGTCGGCGCCATTCCCGGAGCGGTGTCTTTCGACAGCTGCATGTCCTTCGGCTTGATCCGTGGCGGGCATTTGGACGTCACCGTTCTGGGCGGTCTGCAGGTTGACGAATTGGGCCAGTTGGCCAACTGGATGGTGCCCGGTAAAATGGTTCCCGGCATGGGCGGCGCCATGGATCTGGTGAGTGGCGCCCGTCGCGTCATCGTCGCCATGACTCATACCGCCAAAGGGGCGCCCAAGGTGTTGAAGCGGTGTGGACTGCCTTTGACCTCGGTGCGAAGGATCGATCTTTTGGTGACCGAACTAGCCGTGATCGAGCCGACCGAGAAAGGACTGGTGCTGCGCGAGGTGGCGCCGGGCGTGACGATCGAACAAGTGATCGCGGCGACCGAGGCCAGTCTGATCATTCCCGAGCATGTCCCGGAAATGGCGATCAGCGAATAGGTCGTTGCAAAAGGCGGTGTTTCCAAAAGGAACGCCGCCTTTTTGGTGCGCCTCAGACAACCCCCAGAACCTTCTCGATCTCGATCCGGCTCACGCTCTTGACGTCGCAAGACAGCATGGCGCGAATCTGATGCGGCGGCACACCGGATCGTTGGGCCAGGAAGGCCTCGGAATGATGCGCGTTTATGAGCGCCTTTTCGAGGCGTCCGATGAGTGCCCTCTTCTCGATAGAGTCATGGACGGCGAGAAAGTCGGTGAACGGATTATTCATGACGCGGAAGTATAGTGGCGCATGAAAAAAATAAAATGAATAATACAAAAAAGATGTTTAACGACATGTAAACGAGAGTCGTCATATTTAATAAATACAAGAAATTTGGTATCGATTTTACTGTTTATGTGGTCGATGTCGGCATTGCCCCGGATCGATGGGTGAAAATTCCCATGTTTTTTCCTAAGGGGGTGGCGGGATGCCGAGTCTTGATGCATTCTGGAAAAAACAAATTGAAGCGGGAGCGGCAGCCATGAGCGATGTCATTTTTCCCCGGGATTTCTTGTGGGGCGCATCGACGGCGTCCTACCAGATTGAAGGTGCGTTGAATGCCGACGGTCGGGGGGCTTGCGTTTGGGATACGTTTACCGCCGCCGGTAAAATCGCCGATGGCAGTAGCGCGGAGGTCGCTTGCGATCACTATCATCGATGGCCGGAAGATATCGCCTTGATGAAGGCGGCCGGTTTCAACGCCTATCGGTTTTCCATCGCTTGGCCACGCATCCTTCCCACCGGAACCGGGGCCGTCAACGCCAAGGGTTTGGACTTCTACGACCGGTTGGTTGACGGTCTTCTGGATGCCGGCATCCGTCCCATGGCCTGCCTTTATCATTGGGATCTGCCGCAACCGCTTGAAGACAAAGGCGGTTGGCAGGGCCGCGAGGTTATCCAGCCCTTTGCCGATTATGCCGCGATTGTCGCCGATCGACTGGCCGATCGCGTCAAGGACTGGATGATGTTGAACGAGCCCAATGTGGTGGCGATCTTCGGTTATGGCGTGGGGGATCACGCTCCGGGGCACAAGCTGGGCGAAATCGGCATGCTGAGAGCCCTGCATCATCAGAATTTGGCGCAAGGCACGGCGTTGCGCGCCATTGCGGCGGCCCATCCGGGGCTGACCTTGGGGACGGTCATCAATCTGCAGCCCTGTCGCGCCGAATCGGACAGGCCTGAGGACGTTGCCGCGGCCGCTCGCTGGGATGCTGTGTGGAACCGTGTTCCGTTGGATGGGCTCATGCGCGGCCAGATCCCCCCGCTCCTTGCCGACAAAATG
>DATNIV010000282.1:0-2509 GCA_035604255.1 Telmatospirillum sp.
CCAAGCCAAGCGTCGCGGTCGAAGAGGACGTTGGCGGTGTTCAGATTGCCGGAGAATGTGTCGATTCCGCCTTCCAGCTTGAAGATCGCATCGGTGCCCTCGCCGAGCTTTTTGGAGCCGGTCATGCCCCAGCGGCTGCCCGTGTACCAACCGGCGTCGAAACCCGTTTGCCAGGTATGCTTCGGATTGCCGTTGGTCTTGCTGGAGATCGTGGCGTCGACGATACCGTAAATGCCCACTCTGGCATCGGAGTCGTTGTAGATTTGCAGGACCGGGACGCCGCCATCCGATTGGACTTTGCCTTGTGTGTCCGCGGGGCCCATGACGGCCTCCAACGAGGCCGAGGCGGTGCGGTCGAACGTCAGATGGGATCCGGATGATTGCGCCACGTCTGGTTTGGCTGACGCGGATGTCTCGACCGTCGCCTGAATTTGATCGATACGCGCGTTGAGTGCCTTGTTTTGTGCCTTGAGCTGTTCAAGTTCGGCCTTGAGCTGGCCGATATCGTCAGCGCGCACCGGAGTCACCCATAATGCTGTCATTGCCACGGAACTTAGCAGTGCAGCTCTAAATAAAAATATTTTCATTTTTGCTCCTCCCAAGATAAAACTTTGTAAATACATGTAAATTTACAAAATAATAGCGTTCTCGCCAAATACTGGCGTCGTTATGAGATATATTTATTTAATGTTGTTGGTTTTTATCTATGCTGATTCAGATGTTTGCGGCTCCATACAGAAGAACAGCCAGCAATCCTCCGACGACGGGAATTGCTGTGCGACGGACGATTTCCATGGGTGAACATTGGCCGACTTCGCTGACGGCGATGATGATGGCTGCCACGGGGGAAAGAGATCGCCCAAGACTGGCGCAGAGTTGCATCTGTAGCAGCATCGACACGGCCGGAACTCCGTAATTGCCGGCGATTTTCGGCGCGAGCTTGCCAAACGCGAAGAACGCGGCATTTCCCGACCCTGTGACGATGGCCGTGAGGATGACGATGGCACACATGACGAGAGTCATCGCGACCACACCAAAGCCGCTGCCTTGCGCCGCCCCGGTCAGGAAACCGACCGCCCCGATGGTCTGCAAACCGTTGGCAAAGGTCTCGGCACAGATAATCAGCGAAACGACTTGCGTGAACATCGTTCCCATGCCTTCGAAGAAGGCCATGAAGCGTTTCAACGCCGCTTTCGCGTCCTGTCCGCGGATCATCTCGCACCCGAGTGCCGAGAAGGCGCTGATCAACATGGCCGTCACCACGTCGAGGTGGATCTTCTGGGGCGCCAGCATAGTGAACCCCAGGATTAAAGTGAGGGGCGCCATCGGCAACAGCGCATAGATTGCCGGACATTTGATCGCGGTCGCGCCCTCGGCGCGATCCAGCATGACGGCGTGGCCGGCCCGACGGTCGTAGTAACGGGCCGTGACGTAGGTCAGCACCGAAATGACGACGGTGGCGATCGCGGCAGCCGGTATTTGGTAATCGGTAAAATAGACCGTGACATCCAGTCCGGCGATTTCCGCTGCCAGATTCGTCCCGCCCGAGGCCGGGCCCAAATCCAGGACTGCGGTCGTTCCGATCATCGCCGCCGCCGCCGCGGGACTGACACCCAGACGAACCAATGTCGGAAAGAACGTGACGACCAGCAGCATCGCCTGTCCCGCGGCGCTCGGGATGAAGATGTGAAAGACCTGCCCCGCCGCGCACCCGAGGGCGAGCACGACATAAGGTGCCTTCAGCAACTTGAGGGGACGGATACAGACGGCCACCATCGCGTCGGTGGCGCCAATCTTGTCCATATATTTGGAGAAGCCGCCGGCCGCCATGATGATCATCCCCAACTCCGCCGTGGTCGAGGACAATGACCATTTCACATAACCGAAAACGTCCAGCCCGACCCAGCCGATCGATGATCCTTTTCCGTGCAGTATGGACGCGTCTGGCATCAGAACAGCGGTTGTCGCCAACAGGAAAAGACCGGCAAGCAGCAGGACCGTGTGAGGTTGATAATTCTTGATGATCAACCAAACGACGATGGCCGTTACCCCCAGTCCGATAAGCAATCCTGTCATTGTCTTTCCCTGCGTCCTTATGGTTGGCGGCGTTAGGATTCGGCGTGCGCGTGCGTTTCGAGGAACGCCGTGATCGCGCCCGTATAGGCTGCTGGATCCTCCAGATAAGGTGCATGCCCGACTCCCGGCAAAACGACATGTTGGGCAAAGGGCGTCAGCCTGCGCAGTTCCTCGCTCAATTCGGGCCGCACGACCTGGTCCTCCGCGCCAAAAATGACGAGCGTCGGAATGGTGAGCCTTGCATAGAGCGGTCTCGCATCGGCGAGTTGAAGCGCCCGAGTCGCATTGAATAACCCTTGCGGTCTGGTCTGTGCTGCGATCCGAGCGGCGAGATCGATGACGTCGGGAGATGCCGACGGGGTAACCATGCCTTCCGCTCGCGAGCGGCCGTAAGCTTCTCCTCCCAGGATCTCCAGGTCCTTCATGCGTTGCA
>DATNIV010000283.1:0-5389 GCA_035604255.1 Telmatospirillum sp.
TGACCGAGGAAACCCTCGCCGATAATGCCCAAGCGCGCCCCGCCAAGGTCCTTGATGGCATGGTTGAAGAAACAGAATTGTCCCGATTTCTGCCACTCACCGGCCAGAACATCGGCGCGGTAAGACACGATATTGCGGCGCAGCGCCAGCATCAGGGCGAAGGTGTGTTCCGGCACCGTGTTCAGGGCATAACCCCGGATATTGGCCACCGCGATGCCATGCGTCTGGCAATAGGCCTTGTCGATGCAATCGGTCCCCGTCGCCGCGACCGCGATCAATTTGAGATCGGGCAATCGCGCCAGAATGTCGGCCGTCAAATTCACTTTATTGTTGATGGCGATGGCGGCCCCCGCCAGTCGTTCGACAACCTGACCGGGACTGGTGCGGTCGTATTCGGTCAAGCTGTGGGGAAAGGACGGACGGCGCAGCGTGATTTGCGGCGCGATGGTGGCCCGATCGAGAAATACGATGCGATACATGAACAGTCTCCGATGACAAACGGATGGCACGCGTGATCGCCGCTTTAGAGTTTAAAGTCGACGCAGCACTTCCGCCACGACGGCGTCCGCTGTGATTCCAAAATGTTGAAACAAAGCCTCACTCGGTCCCGACGCGCCAAAGCTGCGCATTCCGACGAAGCCACCATCCTCTCCGATGTAGCGATCCCAGCCCAGTCGCACGGCGGCCTCCACCGCGACACGGATGGTGCCGACGCCAAGCACGTGCCGGCGATAGGCCTCGTCCTGATCTTCGAAGGCCTCCCAACAGGGCATGGAAACGACGGCCGTGGGAATTCCCCGGCCCTGCAGAACAGTCCGTGCCCGCAAAGCGATGGCGACCTCCGATCCGGTGGCAAGAAGGGTGGCGCGGCGGGTGGAACCATCGGCCTCCTCCAGAACATAGGCTCCGCGTCGCGACAGATTGTCCTCCGTATGACGAATGCGCACGGTCGGAACGGCCTGATGGGTAAAGATCAGACAGGACGGACCGCTCCGATAAGACAGAGCCATGTCCCAACACTCCGCCGCCTCGATGAAATCGGCGGGACGCAGCACCTGCATATTCGGAATGGCGCGCAACGACGCGAGGATTTCGACCGGCTGATGGGTCGGACCATTCTTGCCGATGCCGATCGAATCATGACTGAACACCGAAATGACCGGCAGTCCCATCAGGGCGGCCATGCGAAGCGCCGGACGCTCGTAATCCGAAAAGGCCAGATAGGTCGCCCCCACCGGCAACACGCCACCGTGGGCCGCCATACCGTTCATCATCGAGCCCATGGCATGTTCGCGAATTCCATAGTGAATGTAACGGCCGCCACGGTCGGCCGCCGTGAACGCGCGCAAATGTTGCTTATGATTGGTCGGCCCTTGCAAATCGGGAGCTCCCGTCAACAGTTCAGGGATCCTATCGACCAGCAAACCGATGATCTCCGCCGAACTGTTGATGGTTCGCTGGTTTGGCTGTAGCTCGCCCGCACGCCGTTTGTAATCGGATAACACACTCTGCCAGCCGTCCGGCAGATGCCCGGACATGATCCGCTCGAAAAGCGTCCGCTGCGCCGACGGCAGGGCCTCGAGCCGTTGGGTCCACGCTTGGTAGACGGATTGATTGCGCCCCGAAACACCATCACGCCACGCCGAAAGGATATCGTCAGGCACGACGAATGGCGCATGCGGCCAGTCAAGGTCTCGGCGCGCGGCGTCCGTATCATCCTTGAGCACCCGGCCGCCATGCGCCCCGCGCTGTCCTTGCAGTCGGGCGAGCCCTTTTCCGATGACGGTTCGACAGGCGATCATCGACGGACGCGGATCCGTCTTGGCCAGTCGGAGCGCCGCGTCGACCGCCTCGGGATCATGACCGTCGGCGTCCAACACCTGCCAGCCGGCAATGCGAAACCGCGCCCGCACATCCTCGGAGATCGAGAGGTCGGTACCGCCGTCGTCGGTAATCTGATTGTCGTCCCACAGGAAGATGAGCTTGCCCAATTTCAAATGACCGGCAAGCGAAATGACTTCGTGGGCAACCCCCTCCATCAGGCAACCGTCGCCAACCAGGGCGTAGGTATAGTGATCGATGATATCGGCGCCGAACCATTGGCTGAGAAAGGCTTCGGCCACCGCCATGCCGACAGCATTGGCGATACCTTGGCCCAACGGACCGGTGGTGACTTCTATTCCCAGGGCCGGGCCGAATTCCGGATGGCCGTGACAAAGAGACCCCAATTCGCGAAACCGTTTGATCTCGTCAAGACCAATCGCCGCATAGCCGCTGAGATAGAGGAGCGAATAGAGCAGCATCGAGCCGTGTCCGTTCGACAGGACGAAGCGATCGCGATCCGGCCACACCGGATCCTGGGGATTGCATTTCAGATGCCGGGTAAAAAGGGTCGTGGCGATCTCGGCGCACCCCAGGGGAGCGCCTGGATGCCCTTCCGTCGCCCGTTCGATGGCATCGAGAGACAGAAACCGAATGGCGTTGGCCATCTGCCGGGAGACCACGTTTGACATGGCAAATCCTCTCCTCTCCAGCCCCTCAGGGGCCGGTGGTTTTCTTGCGATGATGATTGCCTCATTCTGAGGCGCTTAAGGAGGCCGAAGGCCAAGACAAGGCGACAAAGCCCGTCCCGTTGGTCAGGTCACAAGGCCAGATATCTTGTTGGTCGGCAGCATGGTTTTCCTCCCGCGTCCGCTTCGCCCGGGACGAACCGGAACGGCCCGACCGCAGCGTCGAAGTGGCTTATGATTATAGAGGGAGGATAAATACGGCCTTGCCGCGCGACAAATGAATATTACTTCGAGAAAGGTGAGTTTTCCTCACCATTTCCACGGCAATATTGGATGTGTGCGGGCTCGGGAAAAACAGCGATGCCGGCCTGTCGCCAGCGCGGAAAAAGCGCTTGTTCCGAACTCACGACGCCGATCTGGAACCTGCGTCGATTGCGGAAACGCCGTAAGATTGGCGTTCCCCCGTCACCCCAAAACACGCAATGGTAAGATGACCGATTAGATGAAGGAGCCGAACGACAGGACGGACTGCTTGTCCTGCAGATTGAGACGACGCAGAGTCTGCATCCGCTCTTCATGCAGCGCCCGGCCATAGGCAACAACCATGCGCATGAAAAGGGCGCCCATGCGCCTGACCAGCGTGGCAACAGCCGAGGACAAGGACAAGGAAACCGAATCTCTCCGGATAGCGAAAACAGACATGTTCATTCCTAAAATCGACGAGCGCTTCATGCGCGGGGCGCACCATAAGCGAGTCTTAATGATCGGAATATCTCTAAAGACGAAGATCTCGTCTGCGTCCTGTGCATTGCACAAAGGAGCAACCGTGTCATGCGCTTGACGCATCCTTGACACGGGACCGTCGGCAGATCCGCAGCCCCCCTGTGTGACATTGCGCCACACAGGGGATCGGAACGGGTGACGTCGTTACCCAACCGCTATTCGGCCGCCTCGACCTCGGCCATAACAGGAACGGCAACCGGCTGGCGACGCAGCGTGCACAGCAGCAAGACGCTGATGAAACACAAAATCGCGACGACCAGGAAACCGGCATTGGTATTTCCCGTGACGCCATCGGCGTAGGCTTTGATCTGCGGCGAGACGAAGCCGCCCAAATTGCCGATCGAGACGATGAAGGCGATGCCGCTGGCGGCCCCCGTCCCGCCGAGATAGCGGGTCGGCAAGCTCCAGAACACCGGTTGGCAGGCGACCAATCCCGGAATGGCGATGCAGAAGGCCAGAACGGTCAGCACCGGAGTCGAAATGACCGACAGCGAGGCGAAGGCCAGGATTCCTGTCGCCAGCATGCTGGTCGCCACGAGGCGGTGATTGTCATGGCGATCGGCGAATTTCGTCGCGATGCGCATGGCGAAGATCGTGCACAACCAGGGAATCGACAGCAGGAAGCCGACGGTGGCATTAACCTGCCCGCCCATCGACGCAGCCAGTTTCGAGGGAAGATAGAAGGCGAGCGGGGCATTACCGATCTGGATGCAGAAATAAATCAGGATGAACATCAGAACGCGGCCGTTCTTCAACACGCCGAACACTGAATTGGGAGCGTTTTTCGTTTTCACCGCTTCTTCGGCGGCAATCACGGAAATCAGCGCGGCGCGTTCGTCCTCGGCCAGCCACTTCGCATCCTTTGGCCTGCTGTCCAGATAGAAGAAAGCGATCACGCCGACAACCGAGGCGGACAGCCCCTCGACAACGAACATCCACTGCCAGTTGGTCCAACCGAACGTCGGCCCCATGTCGAGCAGAAGTCCAGAGGCCGGGCTGCCAAACAGCATGGCCAAAGGCACCCCGAAATAGAACAACCCAAGGGCCCGCGAGCGTTGCTTGGCGGGGAACCAATAGGTGAGGAACAGGATAACGCCCGGAAAGAAACCGGCTTCGCAAGCACCGAGCAGAAAACGGATGGTGTAGAATGACGTTTCCGTTTTCGCATAAATCATGGCGGCGGAGACGATGCCCCAGGTCACCATGATGCGGCTCATCCAAATCTTGGCGCCGATTTTGTGCAAGATCAGATTGCTGGGAACTTCGAAAATGGCATAACCGATAAAGAATATGCCGGCACCAAACGCGTAAGCGGCATTGCCAATCCCAGTGTCAGCTTGAAAAGCGATTTTTGCAAAACCAACATTGGCGCGATCAACAAAAGATAGCGCATACATAAGAGCCAAAAATGGGAGAAGTTTTATTGCAGATTTTTTTACTGCTCGCGCGAGAGCGTCGGATTGATCTATTGCCGCTGTACTCATCAGTTCCTCCAATTCGAGAATGCCGCTGACGCCCCTAAGACGGTTGCGGTTATTTTATTGTTCTTGGAATTTCTCGAGCCGGCCGCTCAGGAGCGCCCGGCTCGATATTTCTCAACTCACCCATTCGGCGCCGTTGGGATATTCGAAACGATCGAGGGAATCGTCTCTCATCGTGACGCTGTAGCCGGGCAGCTTCGGCGGCATATAGCGGCCTCGGCGGATCACGATCGGTTCGACGAAGTTCTCATGCAGATGATCGACATATTCGAGGACCCGCTTTTCAAGCGAGGCCGACACTGCGATGTAGTCGAACAGCACGACATTTTGCGAATATTGGCAAAGGCCGACGCCGCCACCATGCGGACAGACGGGAACGCCGAATTTCGCGGCCATGAGCAGGACCGCCAGAACCTCGTTCAAACCGCCGAGACGGGCGGGATCCAACTGGCAGAAATCGAGCGCGCCGGCCTGGAAGAATTGCTTGAACATGACCCGGTTGTGAGCATGCTCGCCGGTCGCCACACCGATCGGGTGGATCCGGCGCCTAATCTCCGCATGCCCCAGAATGTCGTCCGGGCTGGTCGGTTCCTCGATCCACCATGGGTCGAATTC
>DATNIV010000284.1:0-5798 GCA_035604255.1 Telmatospirillum sp.
CGGCGCAACTTCAAGGCTTCCTCGCGGTAGGCATAGTTCGATCGCAGGGAAGGCGAGAGCGAGACGTCGGTATAACCGCCGATCCAAGGCTCGATGCAGGTGTCGAGATAAAGAATGTCGCGATCGCGGCAAAATTCGATCAATGCGAGCGAGGAGACGTCGACGGACACATTGAGCAGAAAATCGCCGGGGCCCAGCCTGGGTTCCAGGACGCGTCGATAGTTTTCGCGGGTCAGCGGCTCTTTGACGAAGCGGATGCCATATTCATCCGCGACGTTATGACCGCGATCCTCAGCCGTGATGATGGTGATCTTATCCGGATCGAGATCGATATGCCTCAGGATCAGCGGCAGAACGCCCGGGCCGATACTGCCAAATCCGACAATGACCAAGCGGCCATGGAAGCTGGCGAATTTCATCGTGATACTACCCCCTATATTCTTCAATTCTTCCCTCATAGGCCTTTCAGGCTGCCTGCATGGCGGCCGGTAGATAGCCGGGAGTCTCAAGCAACGGCCGGTCTTCCACTTCGATCAGCGTCGCCTGGTCGAAGCCGTTGAAGCCGGTTCTGAGCGCTGTGCCGTAAGCGCCGAGTTGGCCGATTTCGATCCAATCCCCTTCCTGCGTGTCGGCCGGCAACAGGAACGGTCCTTTCATTCGGTCCGCCGAATCGCAGGTCGGGCCGAAAAACTCAAAAGCGCGCAATTCACGCGCATGATCACTGCCGTCGGCGCGAATGAGCCGGACGGGAAAGCGAAAGCCGACAGCCACGCCAGCATCGGACAGAGCACCATAGACCCCGTCGTTCACATAGAGTGCGCCATTTTTTCGCGCGACCACGCGAACGACCACGGATTGGCCTGGGGCGACCAGGGCGCGGCCCGGTTCGCTCCACAGACGGCAGGATGGCGGAAGGTCCAGATTTGCCACGCCGCGGGCGATGGCGTCGATGAAATCATCCAGGGGTGGCGGCACTTCGTCTGGATAGCTGACCGGGAAACCGCCGCCGACATCCAGCATGTCGATGTCGATGCCCGCCTTCTCGATGATTTGTCCGGCAAGTGCGATCGCCCTCTCATAAGCCGCAGGGTCCAGGCATTGGGAGCCGACGTGAAAACTCAAGCCGACGCGGGCGGCGACGGGACGGCAAGCGCGCAGCAAAGCCGCAGCGTCGGACGGCGATGCGCCAAACTTTCCTGACAGGTCATAGATCGCCGTGCCTTTCGGCAGCGCAATGCGAACCACCAGGCCAAGATCGTCGGCATAGTCGGTCTCTTCGAGAATCTTGGCCAATTCGTCGGTTGTATCGAGGACGAAGTCATGGACGCGATGCTGGTAATAAGCGACGCGAATGGCCGAGCGGGTTTTGACCGGATGCATGAAGTGGATCTGGGCGTCGGGAAACAGGCCTCGCACCAAACGCACTTCATTGAGGGACGCCGCGTCAAAATGCCGCAGTCCGCCTTTCCACAGCGAGCGCAGGACAGCCGGTTCGGGATTGCATTTCACGGCATAAAGAACGTCGCCGGGAAAGGTCTTGGTGAAGCGTTCCGCCGAGGCGGCGAAAACCTGGGGGCGCAGGCAGTACAAGGGTTCGTCGGGCCGTTCCGACAAGACGATCTGGGCGACGCCGGGCAGGGCAGGGCGGCTGCTCCGCGGCGCGCGGCGGATCGGCACCTTGGCGGACCGGAAACGCACTATCGTCATTTTACCATCTCCCGAAGCACCCCGGGTTCCTCCGGGTAAAAGTCGGAACACCACGGTTCCCGGGGAGGAACCGCGACAAAGCATCAAACTCAACGGCCATCAGCGAGCCTCAAGCGGCACGCGATGCCATCGCGCTCGATTCAGTCAACTTCGGAAGTGCGGGGAAATCCTCGCGCGTTCCACAACCATGTCCACCTCCCTTTCGGGGACCGATCCACTGTCGACCGGAGACCAAAAAGGACGCCTGACCGTCGTAGCATAACCCCAGGACGTCAGTCCTTTGAACGAGGCCATAGGCACGTGCGAGTGCGTCTTCAGCGGATATATACGCTATTCTGTTCGTGGTGCAAGAATATTTTCGACCAAGGTAGCAGTTGTCACAATAGGCCGATAAAGGATCATCTCAGCGGAGAATGAACCGCAAAGGCGCGCAAGATGCGAAGATGACCGCTCATCTAGCGCTGTTGGCACCATGCCTTGGCATCATCCGTCACTGTGTCGATCAGTGACCTATAGCGTTCGAGAACGGCCTTGTCCGGCGCTCGCGCTATTTTTCCGGTCGGGCTTGGGTAGCGAACGGCGGTGGCGAATCTGCTCAGGAAATCGAGTTCCATGAGATCGGCTTTCCATTCGTGGCAATCCGACTCTCAGGTCGCGTCCGGTGTCATGACCGGGGTTATGATCCCCGTTATTTGTTCTTCGCCATCAAGAGGCTGAGATATTGCCAAGCCAGAGTGGCCGCCGCCAGGGACGTGATTTCCGCCACATCGTAGGATGGGCTGACTTCCACCACATCCATGCCGACGAAATCCAGTCCGCCCAGTCTTTTGAGGATGCCCATCGCCTGCCAGGTGAACAGGCCGGCGATTTCCGGCGTTCCCGTTCCCGGCGCTTGGGCTGGATCGAGAGCGTCGATGTCGAAAGAGAGATAGACCGGGCCGTTGCCGACCACGCGGCGAATGGTTTCGGCGACGGCTTGCGGCGTGCTTTCATGAACCGCGTCGGCTGACAGAATGGTGACGCCCTTGCCTTCCGTCCAGTCCCACACGCTGCGCGGGGCCGGTGATCGGATGCCGATCTGGACCATGCGGGAGGCGTCGACCAAGCCTTCATTGATGGCGTGGAAGAAGACCGAGCCATGGCCGTAGACTTGGCCGAAATTGTCCGGCCAGGTATCGAGATGGGCGTCGAAATGGATCAGGCCGAGCGGACCGGTTTTTTTCGATAAGGCGCGCAGCAGGGGCAGCGTGATGGTGTGATCGCCGCCCAGCGTCAGAAGATGGCGATATGCCGCGGCCTGTGCTTCGATGAGACGGAGGCTTTCTGGAATATCGCCCAGGGCGATGGCGAAATCGCCGATGTCGGCAAAAGGCAATCCCATCGGATCGACCCAGCCGTTGGGGTTCTCGCCGTCGGTCAGCATGCGGCTGGCGTGCCGGATGGACAGCGGGGCGAAGCGAGCGCCGGGACGATTGGTCACGCCGATGTCGAACGGAACCCCGGCAATGCAGAGCTGGGCCTGTTCGGGCGCCGTTGTCGTGCCGAGGAAGGAGGGCGCTACGGAAAAGGTCGGCGTATGCAAGCGGACCTCCCGTCAGACGTTGAACAGGAAGTGGAAGATGTCGCCGTCCTGCACCAGATACTCTTTGCCTTCCAGGCGCATCTTGCCGGCTTCCTTGGCCCCCGTTTCTCCGCCGCAGGCGATGAAATCGGCATAGGAAATGGTTTCGGCGCGGATGAAGCCTTTTTCGAAGTCGGTATGGATCACGCCGGCCGCCTGCGGCGCCTTGAGGCCGTTGATCAAGGTCCAGGCGTGGGTTTCCTTGGGGCCGACGGTGAAGAAGGTGATGAGATGCAAAAGCTCGTAGCCGGCACGGATGACCCGCGTCAGGCCGGTCTCGGCCAAGCCCAGGGCGCCCAGGAACTCGGTCTTCTCGGCCTCGTCTTGCAAAAGGGCCACCTCGGCTTCGATCGCCGCCGACACCACCACATGGGCGGCGCCTTCCGCTTTGGCTTTCGCCGCGACTCGTTCGGAGAAAGCATTCCCGCTGGCGGCGGACGCCTCTTCCACATTGCAGGCATAAAGCACGGGTTTTGACGTGAGAAGGCCCAGCGTGCGCAAAATGGCGCGGCCGTCGGCATCAAGCGGGACCGCGCGTGCCGGTCGCCCCTCACGGAGCGCGGCCAGCACCGGTTCCATGACGTCGATTTGCGCCTTGGAGTCCTTGTCGCCACCCTTGGCTTTCTTGCCGACGCTGACAACGCGGCGTTCCAGGCTATCGAGGTCGGCGAGCATCAACTCGGTTTCGATGGTTTCGGCATCGCGCACCGGATCGACCGAGCCCTCGACATGAGTGATGTCGGAATCCTCGAAGCAGCGCAACACATGAACGATGGCGTCGACTTCGCGGATGTTGGCCAGGAATTGATTGCCCAGACCTTCGCCGCGGCTGGCGCCGCGGACCAGCCCGGCGATATCGACGAATTCCAACTGCGTGGGGATGATCTTCGCCGATTTTGCCGTTGTCGAAAGCGTTTCCAGCCGTGGGTCGGGAACGGCGACGCGGCCGACGTTCGGTTCGATCGTGCAAAACGGATAATTGGCGGCCTGCGCTGCCGCCGTCGATGTCAGAGCATTGAAAAGTGTCGACTTGCCAACATTGGGAAGCCCGACGATTCCACAATTAAACCCCATCAGGGCCTCCCCTTAACTCAGGTCTCAGTTGTTTCGGAACAGGCGCCGCCTGCGCCACTTTGGTCATGAACCCGCCGTCGTTGCCACCTAAGAGCAGCGGCAAATGCGTGGCGACGGCATCGAGCAAGGGTGTCAGCCATAGGGCGTCGGCTTTGGCGAAATCGCCCAAGACCCATGGGGTGACGAGATCCTTGTGGCCGGGATGGCCGATGCCGAGCCTCACGCGCCAATAGTCATTGCCAAGATGGGCATCGATACTTTTCAGGCCGTTGTGACCACCAGCGCCGCCCCCTTTTTTGACGCGGACCTTGCCGGGCGCCAGATCAAGGTCGTCATGGAAGACGATGACCCGGTTCAGTTCGATCTTGTGGAAACGCGCCGCCTCGGCGACCGCTTGGCCGGATAGGTTCATATAGGTGTTGGGCTTCAAGACCAGCGCCTTTTCACCATCAACCGATCCCTCGGCGACGTGGGCGTGGAACTTCGATCGCCAAACGGCAAAGGAATGGCGGCGGACGATCTCGTCCGCCGCCATAAAGCCAACATTGTGGCGGTTCCGGGCATAGGTCCCACCTGGGTTGCCCAGCCCCACCAAAAGAAGCATGGCTTAAGAGGCCGGCTTTTCGCTGGCGGCTGCGGCCGGAGCGGCAGGTGCCGCAACCGTATCCGCTGCCGACGCCACGGTCGGGGCTGCGATGGTGGCGATGGTCTGGTTCTTCTCGTGCGTGACCACACTGACGCCCTCGGGCAGTTTGATCGCGGACAGATGAATCGATGTGCCGATATCGAGCCCGGTCAGATCCACCACCAATTCGCTGGGAATGGCGTTGGCCGGAGCGATGACTTCCAGTTCGTGGGCAACCACATTGAGGACGCCGCCGCGCTTCAAGCCCGTCGATTTGTCCTGGTTGGCGAAATGCACAGGAACGTGAACATGGACCTTGGATTCGGCGCTGACGCGCAGGAAGTCGACATGCAGCGGTTGATCATTGACGGGGTGGCACTGCACGTCACGGCACAGCACGCGCTCGACCTTTCCGCCGATATTGATGTCGAACAGGCGGGTCAGGAAACCCGGCTTGTTCATCTCGGCCCACAAAACGCGGGGGCTGAGGGCGATGGAGATCGGGGTCTGCTTGTTGCCGTAGATAACGCCGGGGACAAAGCCCTGACGACGGGTTTCACGGGCGGCCCCCTTTCCGGCCCGATCACGCGCCTCGACGCTGATAGTGGTAATTTCGCTCATCGAAACTCTCCAATAGAAAAGCGGCGTCGCCTCCAGGGGTGCCGACGCCGGGAAAGGGGTGTGTTTACACCTCCGAGCAACGCTTTTCAAGCGTTGCTCGGAGGTGTTTGTTCGAAGCCCTCAGTCGCCGGGCGGGGCCATCCGGCCCCT
>DATNIV010000285.1:0-2650 GCA_035604255.1 Telmatospirillum sp.
ATTGGCGGCCGCATAGAGCCCCATCGACCAATGATCGGACAGGTCATAACTGGCGGCCAATTGGGTTTGGCTCGACCCGTCATAGAGGCTGATAAAGGCGAACGCCGACAGTTCCAGGTGACTGATGACCGCATCCGTCCAGTCGGCGCGCAGGAATATCTGGTGACGGACCAGAGGGTTTTGCTGGTCGGCGGCAAAGCTGCGGACATACCACAATTCGTTTGCCAAAGAGGGGGCGCCCCGGGCGCTGGAGGCGAACCAGTCGCGCAAATCCCGGCGCGACAATCCGGCCTGATGAAGATGATATTCGGCGTTGACCGTGACCTTTTCGCTGCCGGTCCAGGAGGCGCCCAAGGCCAGATCGTTCTTGAAGCTGACGGCGCTGTCGGCCGATGCGGGGACGGGGGCGGTGGTCGGCAGCGTTCCGGTTCGCTTGCCGAAGGCGACGGCCTCGGCAACGCCCGAGGCTTGACGTCCGCCGGCCCATTCTCCGTAGGCGATGATGCTTTGCCCGACAGGATGAGAAAGGTTGAGGCCCCAGCGGGTCCGATCGGCCTCATGATAGAAAAGGGCTTGCGGCGAAAAATCGCCGATGTCTTGAGTGAGGCTGACCAGCATGCGGTCTTCGGCATTGGTGCGGCCGCTTCTGACGTCGAAGCCGCCAGGATCGGTTCCGGTCAGGGGGGAGGCGTCGGCCAGTTTGGGGCCAAAGGCTAATCCGGCCGATCCGTCGCTCCACAGGCGTTGAGCGTGGACCATGAAAGTGCCCAGCCGATTGTTGCGTAGCGCCGACGGATCGAGGTTCGTCTGATTGACCAGACTGCGCGTTTTGAAAAAGTCGGTCGGATTGAAGCCTAAGGCGCTGCCATTGCGCAAATTGACGCGACCGCTTTCGACATAGGTCTGAGAGACGGGTTCCCAGGTCAGATAGGCTTCGCGAAAATCGTTGGCGATGGATCGGTGGCTGGAGACGTCGAGATCGTTTCTCCAGGACAGATCAAGCCGGTCGCTTAACGTCGCCGATAATCCATCGGCCCAATCTCGATGCGCTGTGACATCAAGGCTGCTGCGGGCTTGCACGTCGGGCTGATGGGCCGAGGGCGAGGGGACCACCAGATTGTTGCGGCGGCCCGTCAGGCCAAGCGCGTCTTCCAAGAAGATCTTATTTTGTTGCGCCGTGCCGACATCGCGGCTGGTCTCGTCCGACGTGGCCGGCTGCGTGTCCGGAATGCGATCGAGGTCGAAATCCTCCTGGGCGATCACCGGGCTCGGGCCCGCGGCCATCCAAATCCCGGCCAGCATGAGGAAAAGGGGAGACCGCTTCATTCTTCGACACGCAACCGCGGCAGGAAGTCGCGCTGGAACCAGGCATCCGGGATGTCTTGGAATCGATAGTCGGTCATGGTCATGATGGTGACCAGATTGGGGTCGACGGCATCGATGATGATGGTTTCGGTCGGTCTTACTCCCTCCAACTGCGTTTCATATTTGCGGTAATAGGCGATTTTCAGCAAACGGCCGCTGTCCGAATAGAACTTTCCTTTGACCGGTCGGTTGCTGCCTTTTTCGATCCAATATTCGATGCGACTGTAGATGGCGTCCGCTGTCGATGCGGCGAGGTCGAGGTGCCAGCAGTCACGCGGTTGTCGATCCGCGTCCTGCAAGGTCTCAGTGCCCGTCAGGCTGGCCTGGTAGTCTCGGGCCAGATTGACGGAAACCACGTCGCCGTTCGATGCCTGACCGATCAGTCTTTGTTGCGGCGAGATCCGGATGCTGGCCTTCGATGCCGGGTCGTAGAACCACATCTTGGCTCCGTCGAGCAGCACCAGCTTTCCCTGATCGCGTGCCGGTTCAGCATAACGGACCAGATTGCTGAATTGGCGCGTGCTCTTGTCTTCCCGGGCGAAGACGACCAGGACCACCTTGTCGCGTGGCTTACCGCCGACATATTCGGCCAACGTGTTGGTCAAGCGGAAGGGGTGTCCCGGATTGCGAACCGCGTCGGAGGCGGTCACCAACTCCTGGGCGGTCTGGGCTTGGGCGGTGCCTGTGACCAGGAGGAGAGCGAGCACCATGAGAATCCCTCGCCCCTTGTGGGATCGACGCCGCCAAACGTGCCACTGGCGCGTTTGCGCCGGACGTCCAGTGGACGTCCGGACGGTGTCGATGGAGGGGCCCGCGTTAGCGGGAGGGTGAGGGGGCGTGCGTACGATGAACGCGGAAAATGAGAGTCTGTTCATGCATGTTTTCATGGCGCGCCGACGCGCGCCCCCCTCACCCGGCCGCTTCGCGGCCACCCTCTCCCGCAAGGGGCGAGGGTCGGAGTATTTGTGCGGAAATAACATCATGTCCCCCTCACACATGGCGTAACGCGTCGACGACGGTCATCCGGGCCGCGCGGTTGGCCGGGATCAATGCGGCCAGGGTGGCGATGAAGACCAATCCCAGCCAGACGCTGCCGATCAAATGCCCGACGCCGGAGGTCAGCAGGCGGAAGGGAATGGCGGCGGCTTGACCAGGTGGGGTCCAGGTGGCGCCTGAGCGATTGACCAGCGTGGCGACGATCAAGGCGAGGATCAATCCGGTGGTGGCGCCGATGGCGCCCAGCATCCAGCCTTCCAGCAGGAATTGCCGGCGGATGCCTTGTCGG
>DATNIV010000286.1:0-5219 GCA_035604255.1 Telmatospirillum sp.
CGCTCCGACGGCGAACCTCAATCCGGAACACAAATTCCCCTCGATGTTCGAGCCGATCCACGGCTCGGCTTTCGACATTACGGGCAAGGGCATTGCCAATCCGGTCGGAACCTTCTGGTCGGCCTGCATGATGCTCGACCATTTGGGTGAACCGGCGGCGAGCGCCCGGCTGATGCGGGCCATCGAGCGGGTCACCGCCGACCCGGCGCTGCACACGCCCGATCTTGGCGGCAACTCCACCACCCGCGAAGTCACCGACGCGGTGATCGCGGCGATTCAAGCCGACAATGAGTAAACAAGGCCGGTAAGAAACACCGTTTCCCCCTATCCTCCGAATACGCCCCTGTTCTAGGATGCGTGCCAACTTTCGGCTTGGGCCCGAAAGTGAGGTCTTTCGAAGGGGGAAAAAGCCATGGCCGAAGCCGGCGAGATTTCGGAAGTCGACAGGGTTCTGCCCCTGTCGCGGTTGATCATCCTGGGACTGCAGCATGTCCTGGTGATGTATGCGGGCGCCGTTTCGGTGCCACTGATCCTGGGCGGCGTGTTGAAGCTGCCCAAGGATCAGGTCGCTCTGTTGATCAGCGCCGATCTGTTCGCCTGCGGACTGGTCACCTTGATCCAGACGGTCGGCGTTTGGCGGTTCGGCATCCGGCTGCCGGTGATGATGGGGGTCACCTTCGCCGCCGTCGGACCGATGATCGCCATGGCCGGCAATCCCGACTTCGGTTTGCTCGACATCTATGGCGCGGTCATCGGCGCCGGCATCTTCGGCACCCTCGTCGCCCCTCTGGTCAGCCGCATGCTGCCCTTGTTCCCCCGCGTCGTCACCGGATCGGTGATCACCATCATCGGCATCACCTTGATGCGGGTCGGCATCAATTGGGCGGCCGGCGCGCCGGCGCCGACGATGCCCGGTTACGGCGATCCGTTTCATTTGGGGGTGGCGTTGATCGTCCTGCTGTCGATTCTGGCCATCGTCAAATATGTCAAAGGATTCTTCGCCAATATCGCCGTGCTGTTAGGAATCATCATCGGCTTCGTGATCGCGCTCGCCGCCGGCGATGTGAACTTTTCCGGCATGGCCAACGCCCATTGGCTCGATCTGGTCTATCCGTTCCAATTCGGCATGCCCAAATTCAGCCTGATTCCGATTCTCACCATGTGTCTGGTGATGGTCGTCGTGATGATCGAATCCACCGGCATGTTCCTGGCCATCGGCGAACTCACCGGCAAGACGGTCAGCCAGGAAGACTTGGCGCGGGGCCTGCGCACCGACGGCTTGGGAACGCTGATCGGCGGCATCTTCAACACCTTCCCCTATACCTCTTATTCGCAGAATGTCGGCCTGATCGGCGTCACCAATGTGCGCAGCCGCTGGGTCTGCGCCACCGGCGGCATCGTGCTGGTCTTGTTGGGCCTGTTTCCCAAGATGGCCTTCCTGGTCGCCTCGATCCCGCAATTCGTTCTCGGCGGGGCCGGCATCGTGATGTTCGGCATGGTCGCCGCCACCGGCATCCGCATTCTGGGCGAGGTCGACTATCAGACTCAGCGGGCCAACGCCTATATCGTCGCCATCAGCATCGGCTTCGGCATGATCCCCCTGGTCGCCGACAAATTCTTCCAAGCCCTGCCGAAGGGACTGTCGCCCCTTCTGCAAAGCGGCATCCTGCTGACCTCGATCGTCGCCGTCCTGCTCAATGTCTATTTCAACGGCACCGGCGCGACCGAACAGGCCAGCCATAAGGCCGAAGCGGGTTAACGAACCAAAGCGAAACAAGACGGACCGCAGATGTCGGTTCTGATCAAGATCAAGGAAAGACAGCGCCTCTCCGGCATAGAGGACTCGCAAGTCATTAATTATTTCAAGGCCTCTGGCCTAAAGAGGGCGATTCTTCTCAATTTTTCTTCGCCACGCCTTCATTATAGGCGTTTTATCTTTGATCTGCACCCATCGGCGTCATCTGCGGATAAGCTATAAATGCCCAAAACCTAGCCGCGGTACCTCGTGGATGAAATCTGACAGATGATGCCCTTTGCCGTCATTCCCGCGAAAGCGGGAATCCAAAGGATTCCAGAGGCTTCTGGGCAATGGATTCCCGCTTTCGCGGGAATGACGAGGGGTCTTAAGTGTTCGGTTTTTACGACTAGGACATGGGCCCTTAAGGCTTTCTGCGCGCCGAGAATGGTCATCGCAATCAATTGGTTCATATAATACGTAGGCAGGAAGCGCAGTTTAAATAACTCCAATTTGCACATATTGGATGCACGGCGGGAATCACCTGCTCGTAAATTAAGCGCCGATCATCACCCCAGACCGCCACGGACAGTCCAACTTCCCTTTTTCCCTCCCTCAGGGTGAATGGCACAAGGCTTGCGTAGACTCTCCCGGGCAAACAGCGCGAGGTGCACATGTCCCTGCGCGTCATTCTCGTCGACGACGAGCCCCTGCGGGCAAAGCTAGTAAAGGAGGCCTTGGAGGCGAATGGGTTCGTGGTGGTTGCGGCCTTCGGCACCGGCGCCGGCTTGTCGCGGCAGGTGCAGGATCTGGCACCCGATGTGATCATCGTCGATATCGACAGCCCCGATCGGGATACGTTGGAGGATATGCGCAAAGTCACCTTCGAGCAGCGCCGCCCGGTTGTGATGTTCGCGCAAGATGGCGATGCCGACGTCATTCGGGCCGCGATCGATGCCGGCGTCAGCGCCTATGTGGTGGACGGACTGAAGCCCGAACGCGTAAAGCCGGTAATCGACGTGGCCATTGCCCGTTTCGCACAGTACCAGGACATGCGCGTCGAACTGGACAAGGCGAGGAGCACGCTGGCGGAACGAAAATTGGTGGAAAAGGCCAAAGGAATCTTGATGAAGCGACGAAGCTGCGACGAGAACGAGGCCTATCAACTGATGCGCAAAATGGCGATGGACCAGAAGCTTCGCATGGTCGACATCGCCAACAGGATCATTGACGCCGCCCTATTGCTGGGCTAGCGCGCCCCTGAAGGACATGTGTGATATGTGCCGGCACCGAAGCTGGCGCCACAGAGTGAAATGAAGACCCCCACCACTCAATGGCGAGTTGGCGGGGCTGCTAAGTTAGGAACAAAGGCGTTCCAGGAACAAAGGTCGTGCGATCGCGCGCAGCCTTTCGTGTCCCGGAGCGCCTTTTTTGTTATTCCGTTGAAGGGAGTTTTACCATGTCTCTCGAAAAGACCCGTCTTCGGCTCGGCATCGTGCCCTTATGCGATTGCGCGCCGATCGTCGTCGCCAAGGAACGCGGATTCTTCGCCGAACAGGGTCTCGACGTCGACATCGCCCGGGAACCATCCTGGGCCAACATCCGCGACAAGGTCCTGGTCGGCGCGCTGGACGGCGCCCAAATGCTCGCCACCATGCCTTTGGCGGCGACGCTCGGCCTCGGCAATGTGCATCAGCCGATCATCACCGCTCTTGGCCTCAATGTCGGCGGCAACGCCATCACCGTTTCCAACGACCTGTTCGACCGCATGCAGGGCGCCGATCCCGCCGCCATGGCCGCGAAACCGATCTCCGCCCGGGCACTGAAAACAGTGATCGAGCAAGACCGCGCAGCCGGCGCGCCACCGATGACCTTCGCCACGGTCTATCCCTTCTCGCCCCACAATTACGAACTGCGCGCCTGGATGGCCGCCGCCGGCATCGACCCGGACCGCGACATCCGCCTGGTGGTGATTCCGCCGCCGCAGATGGTGGGCAATCTGTCGGCCGGCAATATCGTCGGCTATTGCGTCGGTGAACCCTGGAACGGCATGGCCACCAGCCTCGGCCTCGGCCACCGGCTGGTGACCAGTCAGGAACTATGGGGTGGACGCGTCGAAAAGGTTCTGGGCGTCACCGAAGGCTGGGCCGACACGCACCCCGAAACCCACAAGGCGCTGATCCGCGCGCTGCTGCAGGCGTGTCGTTGGGCCGATCAGCCGGAAAACCGGCATGAAGTCGCCCGCCTCATCGCCCAGCCGAGCTATGTCAACGCGCCCCTCGAGGTGGTCCGAGACACCCTGGAAAAGCCCGGCACCATGCTGTTTTCAGCCCATGCCGCCAACTTCCCCTGGCGCTCGCAAGCGCTGTGGTTCCTGGTCCAGATGCGTCGCTGGGGCCAGCTTCCCGCCGCCATCGACATGCGTCGGGCCGCCGACCGGATCTTCCGCGCCGATCTCTACCGCCTGGCCGCCCTCGAAGTGGATTTCCCCGTGCCTCTCAGCGACGCCAAGGTCGAAGGCGACCATCCGGCCCCTTGGAGTCTGATCGACGCGACCCAACCCATCGTCATGGGGCCGGATGTCTTTTTCGACGGCGGTCGTTTCGACCCCGCCAACGCCGAGACACTGGCCGACAGCTATGCCCTGGCCCCGCTTTCGGGCGTTCCGGGTAACGACACATTGATTCAACGGAGGACTGACCGATGAACCTCAAGGACTTTAAAAAGGCGGGCCATTGGCCAACCCTTCTCGCCTCGTTCCTTTATTTCGATTTCAGCTTCATGACCTGGGTCACCCTGGGCCCGCTGATGGTCTATATCAGCAAGGAATTGAACATCCCGGTGGGCGAGAAATTCACCCTGGTCGCCATTCCGATTCTTGCCGGCGCCATCCTCAGGGTGCCCATGGGAATTCTCTGCGACCATATCGGCGCCAAAACCACCGGCTCCGTCGCCCAATTGATCGTCATCGCGGGCGTCGCCTATGCGGCATTGGCCGGTCTGCACAGTATTGTCGAAGTCGAGCTGATGGGCATCATCCTCGGCCTGGCCGGTGCCTCCTTTTCCGTCGCCCTGCCCCAGGCCAGCAAATGGTATCCGCCGCAATACCAGGGCATCGTCATGGGCATTGCCGGTGCCGGTAACGTCGGCACCGCACTCGACGCGCTGATCATTCCGTCGCTGGCCGAGGCCTATGGCTGGCAGACCGCCATCGGCAGCCTGCTGATCCCGCTGGTCCCAACCTTCCTCTTCTATGCCTGGGTTTCGAAGGAAGCTCCGGTCCCGCGCAACCCGGTGACCTGGGCCAAATACAAGGCCATTCTGACCGACCGCGACAGCCTGTGGTTCATGTTCTTCTATTTCATCACCTTCGGCGGGTTCGTCGGCCTGGCCAATTCACTGCCACTGTATTTCAACATCCAGTATCATGTCTCGGGTGTGGCGGCAGGATTGATGGTGGCGATCGTGGTCTCGTTCGGTTCCT
>DATNIV010000287.1:0-4072 GCA_035604255.1 Telmatospirillum sp.
GCCGACAGCGACCCGCATAGAGAGGACTGCGCGTCTTTCGGCCAGAACCGGAATTTTGAGTGCGGCGATGGCCTGGGGAATGCCGCTGCCTTCGGCCCCGGCAAATGCGTGACGGGTGAGCCATAGAATGCCTGCGAAGGCCGCCGGCGTAATGACGAAGGCAAGGAACGGATGAGCCTTGATGGCCATGGAGAATAGGCTATTTCCCAATACGCTGGTTTTCGCAAACAGCATCGCCGCCAAGGCCACCGCGACCGCGCCACTCCAAAACAAGAAACGATGCCGTATAACTATGAGAGACAGCCCGGGATAGCGGAAAAAGCGTAAAAATTGACGGGGCATTTGGTGGTTCCAAAGCGATTGCATTGTAGAAGTAAAATTTACCGATAATAACAACGTCATTCCTGTCTGCGCGAGAATGACGTCTCCTGTAACTGATGGTAGGCCCTAACGCAATTGCGCGATATCGCGGAGCGGCGGCGCGCCGTACAGTCTGCGGTATTCCCGGCTGAACTGCGACGGACTTTCATAGCCGACCCGATGCCCAGCCAAGGCGGCGTCCACCGATTCGGTCAGCATCAGGCGACGGGCCTCTTGCAGCCGAAGCTGCTTCTGATATTGCAGCGGGCTCATCGCGGTGATCATCTTGAAATGATGATGGAGCGACGAGGTGCTCATATGGGCGATTTTGGCCAATGAGTCGATGCGCAAGGGCTCGGCGTAATTCGCTTTGAGCCAGTCGATGGCGCGGGCGATGTGATGGGTGCGGCTATCGGTCATGGCGATATGGCGAAGCCACGGCCCTTGGTCGCCGGTCAGCAGCCGATAAAGGATTTCCCGTTCGATCAACGGCGCCAGGATGGGACTGTCTTCCGGCGTCTCCAGCAGATGAACAAGTCGCAACACGGCGTCGAACAGCGGCGCCGAAAGCCTGCCGACCGACATGCCGCGGCCGGCCGGCGACGGAGCCGGTTCCGGCAGTTCGCTCATCAGTTCGCCGATCAGCCGGACATTCAATGTGACCGACAGACACAGAAAGGGTGTGCTGTTCGTCGCGCGCACCACCTGGCAAACGACCGGCAGATCGACCGACGTGACCAGGTAGTTGGCCGGGTCATATTCCAGGATTTCGCCGCCCAGAATGACCTGCTTCGTTCCTTGCGCCACGACGGTGAGCGCGGGTTCGTAGACACAGCAGATCGGTTCGCTCGGCTCCGATTTGCGGTTCAAGCGAAGCATGGGGAGCAAAGTGTGATGCGTGCCGTCCGTCTTGGCGAATCGAGCAATAAGACGCGCCAGCAATCCACAGTCGAAGGATGAGGAGGCGGGGGCCGTGAAGGATGAAGACGGTTGTATTTTCATGACGATCGCCCGAGAATGATAGCCCATAGACTATCCATATTTCAGGCGTTTTCCGAGACCTGTTTAAGATGTTTGCAGGATCAGGCAATTATTTCGCAGAATCGGTCTACCGCCCTCGGATAAGCTTCGCGCACACTTCACTCAATGTCGGCACATCGGTCGGCGTTCAGCGACAACCGTTTTCCAGGAGACCGTTATGACTTTGAATATTCGCGGATATGCGGCGCAGTCGGCGACGACCGCGTTGGCGCCACACGCGTTCACGCGCCGCGATCCGCGCGCCGATGACGTCGTCATCGATATTCTGTACTGCGGCGTCTGTCACTCCGATATTCATCTGGCGCGCAATGAATGGAACGTCAGCGTTTATCCGATGGTTCCCGGTCATGAAATCATTGGGAAAGTGAGCCGGGTCGGCTCCAGCGTCACCTCTTTCAAGGCGGGTGATCTGGTTGGGGTGGGATGCATGGTCGATTCCTGCCAGACCTGCGAGTCCTGTGCCGAAGGTTTGGAGCAATATTGCGACGAAGGTCCGACCATGACCTACAATGGTCGCGATCGCGTTGATGGTCAGGTGACCTATGGCGGTTATTCCGAGCGAATCGTCGTTTCGCAGAAATTCGTTCTGCGCATCCCGGAAAAGCTGGACGTGAAATCTGCGGCGCCCTTGTTGTGCGCCGGAATCACCACCTATTCGCCGCTGCGTCACTGGAAGGTTGGGGCCGGCACCAAGCTGGCGGTGGTCGGTCTCGGCGGCCTTGGCCATATGGGGCTGAAACTGGCGAAGGCGATGGGCGCCGAGGTCTCGCTGTTCACCCGCTCCCCCGGCAAGGAAGCCGAAGCGCGGCGCCTGGGCGCCGATCGGGTGATCTTGTCGACGGATCCGGCGCAGATGAAGGCCGTGGCCAATCATTTCGATGTCATTTTGGATACGGTGCCCCAGCAGCACGATCTCAATCCTTATCTGGGCACGCTGAAACGCGACGGCACCCATATCCTGGTCGGTCTGTTGGGCCCGATCGAGCCGGCCCTGCACAGCGTGCCCTTGGTCCGCCGCCGCCGCTCCGTCGTCGGATCGCTGATCGGCGGCATTGCCGAAACGCAGGAAATGCTCGATTTCTGTGCCGAGAAGGGCGTCACCTGCGATGTCGAGATCATTCCGATCCAGCAGATCAACACCGCCTATGAGCGTGTGCTGAAGAGCGACGTCCATTACCGTTTCGTCATCGACATGGCGTCGCTGTAAGCGGCATCACCGACAGGGGGCGAGGCTGACCAGCTTCGTCCCCGGGTTCGACTCCAACACCAAGGTGGATTGCAGGAAACGGCGCGGGCCATCGGTCGGATGGTTGAAGCGCCGTTCCCCGCCTTCTCGGCGTAGTACCGCCTGTTCCTGCCAATATTGGCTGAAGAGGGGACTCCGCGCGCTCAACTGCTCGATCAGGTCCTGCAGGGCCGGGTCGGTGAAGCGTCGGCTGCAATCGGCGCGAAATTCGCCGACCACGCGGCGGGCGCGTTCCTCCCAGGGATCGATCAGGCGCCGGCCCGACGGCGACAGAAAAATATAGCGCAACAGATTGCGGTCGTGATCGCCGTCCAGCCATCCCAGAAAAAGATGCGCGGCGCCGGCGTTCCACGCCCGTGCCGTCCAAGTATGATCCAGAACATAGGTGGGAATGCTTAAGTGTGAGGGGAGCGCCAGCACTTGGGGCGGCAAGTCGTCGCCGGGGTCGGGTGCCGCCGGGTCGCGCCGTCCGGCCATCTCGAACAGATAGGCCCGTTCGGCGGCGGCCAGATGCAGCGCCTCGGCCAAACGGGCCAACGCCTGGGCCGAGGCGGAAACGGGCCGGCCCTGCTCCAGCCAGGTGTACCAGGTGGCGCTGACGCCGCAGGCCTCGGCCACCTCTTCGCGTTTGAGGCCCGGCGTGCGGCGGCGGCGGCCCTGGTCGGGCGGCGGCGGAAGACGTTCGCGATGGGCGCGCAGGAAAGCGCCAAGGGCACGTTGGGACGGGGTCATGGGACATTTTATACCAGGATAAATGACATTCTTGTACCAGTTTAATAGTCGATCCATCATGCCGCGCTAACACACCGGTTCAAGGAGCACATCATGCGGGATAAGTCGCAGCAGGCCATTGTTAGTCAGCAGTTCGGAGAACGGGCGGAGGCCTATCTCAGCAGCGCCGTTCATGCCCAAGGCGAGGATTTGCAGGCATTGGCCCGCCTGGTCGGCCCGCGTCCACAGGCGTGCGCGCTCGACCTGGGATGTGGCGGCGGCCATGTCGCCTATCTTTTGGCGCCGCTGGTCGGCAAGGTGGTCGCCTACGATCTGTCCGAAACCATGGTGGCGATGGTGGCGGCGGAAGCGAAACGGCGCGGTCTGGACAATATCGTCACCAAGCAGGGGCCGGCCGAGAGTCTGTCCTGTCCCGATCGAGCGTTCGATCTGGTGGTGAGCCGCTACAGCGCTCATCACTGGCAGGATTTCGACGCCGGGCTCGAGCAGGCGCGACGGGTCTTGAAGCCCGACGGCGTGGCGGTGTTCATGGATGCGATCTCGCCCGGCCAGCCCTTGCTGAACAGCTGGTTGCAGACCCTCGAAATGCTACGCGATCCCTCGCATGTCTATAATCGCACGGCAGAGGAGTGGCGGGTGGCGGTGACGGCGGCCGGCTTCGTTCCTGGCCCGCTGTCATGCTTCAAGCTGCGG
>DATNIV010000288.1:0-3378 GCA_035604255.1 Telmatospirillum sp.
GATCGCGCCGTTCAATTTGATGCACTCGGCCTGAACCCCGCGCGCCGCGAAATAGCGCCGCGTGATCTCGGGATATTTGGTGGCGACCCGCAGGTGGCTCCAGCTGCGCGGGTCTTCGCGCGCCACCCAATCCGCCGGCGCGGCGACGGCCATATGGCAATGTCCGATATCGAGGTCGAGCGGGGCGTAGATTTCGGAGTAATCGAATTCCATCAGCACGTCATTGCCGGCGATGCCGATATGCGCGGCGCCGAAGGCGACGAAGGTCGCCACATCGAAGGCGCGAACCCGAATGATATCGATATGCGGATGGTTGGTGGAAAAGCGCAACGCCCTCGATTTCGGATTGTCAAAGTCGGGCTCGGGCTCGATACCGGCGGCACGGACCAACGGCATGGCCTCGTCGAGAATGCGCCCCTTGGGCAGGGCCAACACCAATTTCTGCAGATCGCTCACTTTGATCTTCCATCCATGAGGGAGCTGGTATTTACAGGGATTTTCCCTCGCACCGCAAGGCGCGTAGCTGGGAATCAGCCCTGCAGGCAGGGAAAATAAGAATTCACCACAGAGGCGCAGAGGACACAGAGAAAGGAATAATTTCTATCCAGGCAAAGCTTTGGGCTCCCCGTTTTCCCTCTGCGTTCTCTGCGCCTCTGTGGTGAAATATCTTCCAACTCAAAGATCGCTTACTCGGCCGCAGAGCCGTCTTTGATCCGTTCGATCTCGGCGCCGCAGGCGGCCAATTTCTCTTCGACCCGCTCGTAACCGCGATCCAGATGATAGACGCGGTTGACCAAAGTCTCGCCTTCGGCGGCCAACCCGGCCAGGACCAGGGAGACCGACGCCCGCAAATCGGTCGCCATCACCGGCGCGCCCGACAGTTTGGGCACGCCCCGAATGATCGCCGAAGCGCCATGAACATTGACCCTGGCCCCCATACGCGCCAACTCCGGCACATGCATGAAACGGTTTTCAAAGATGGTCTCGGTGATCATGCTGGCCCCTTCGGCGGTCGCCATCAGGGCCATCAACTGGGCCTGCATATCGGTCGGAAAGCCGGGATAGGGCTCGGTCATGATGTCGACGCCGCCGATCCGGCGTCCGTCGGCATCGATGAGAACGCCGCGCGGCGTCTCGGTGATCTTGACACCGCTCTCGATCAGAACCTTTTCCACCGACTGCATCAGATCGCGCCTGGCGCCGACCAATTCGATCCGTCCGCGGGTAATGGCGGCGGCCACCGCATAGGTGCCGGTTTCGATACGATCGGGCAGCACCGAATATTGGGCGCCATGCAGGCGATCGACGCCTTCGACGCGGATGGTCGGCGTGCCGATCCCGTTGATTTTCGCCCCCATGGCGATCAGACAATGGGCCAGATCGCACACTTCGGGTTCGCGCGCGGCGTTGGCGATGATGGTTTCGCCATCGGCGAGGGATGCCGCCATCAGAATATTTTCGGTCCCGGTGACGGTCACCTGGGGAAAGATCACCTCGCCGCCCTTGAAGCGGCCGCCCGGCACCGAGGCGAGGACATAGCCGCCCTGCACGTCGATCTTCGCCCCCATCGCCTCGAGAGCCTTCAGATGGAAATCGACCGGTCGGGTCCCGATGGCGCAGCCGCCCGGCAGCGACACTTTCGCCTGTCCGCAGCGGGCCAGGAGCGGGCCCAGCACCAAAATCGATGCCCGCATCTTGCGGACCAGGTCATAAGGCGCCGTGGTATTGGTGATCCGTGCGGCATTGAGCTCGAGAACACGCCCCGTCGGCCCGCCGTTTGCCGCATGCCCGTTCAGCGACATGGAAACGCCATGCTGACTGAGCAGATTGGCCATGGTGGTGATATCGACCAAATGCGGCAGGTTCGACAAAGAGAGCGTCTCGTCGGTCAGTAGACAGGCCGGCATGAGGGTCAATGCGGCGTTCTTGGCGCCCCCAATGGAAATTGTACCCCGCAAGGGAGTGCCGCCGACGATCCGGATTTTGTCCATGGTAAGAAGTGTCCTGAAAATAAGAGCTGCGACCGGCCTGAAAGCCGATGTCCTAAAGGCGTGGCAACGTCACGCCGGTTTGCGCCTGATATTTGCCGGAGCGATCACGATATGACGTTTCGCAGGAACTGTCCGCCTTCAGGAAGATGAACTGGCAGGCGCCCTCGTTGGCATAGATCTTCGCCGGCAACGGCGTGGTGTTGGAGAACTCCAAGGTCACATGACCTTCCCATTCCGGCTCCAACGGCGTCACATTGACGATGATGCCGCACCGGGCATAGGTCGATTTGCCCAGGCAGATAACCAGCACGTCGCGCGGAATACGAAAATATTCGACGGTACGGGCCAAGGCGAAGCTGTTGGGCGGAATGATGCAGACCGGACCGGCGCGATCGACGAAACTCTTTTCGGAAAAATCCTTGGGATCGACCACGGCCGAATCGACATTGGTGAAGATCTTGAATTCCGGCGAAACGCGAGCGTCATAGCCGTAAGACG
Source organism: Telmatospirillum sp. (assembly GCA_035604255.1). Lineage (GTDB taxonomy): Bacteria > Pseudomonadota > Alphaproteobacteria > Rhodospirillales > Magnetospirillaceae > Telmatospirillum. Next base: position 2,490 of record DATNIV010000288.1, read on the forward strand.
ACAAGCCGTAGGAGATCACACCCTCACGTTGCAGTTTTTCGGTGAAAGGCTCGATCATGCCGTGATGGACGGCCATGTCGCGGATCCAGTGATCGGGCATAACGGGCATTGGGTGGGCGCTCCCCGGCAATTCCCCGCCGATGCGGAGAAGACATTGGGGCTCCTTGTAGCGCAGGACCCCCGAAGCCTACAAGAATTTGGTTCACGTCACATTGGCGTGAAACCGTCCGCGTTCTATTGATCCTCGGTTTTTTCATCGGGAGCGTCGCCGGCAAGCGGATCCGGCGATTCGGCCCGCGCCCGGCTTTGCGCTTTGCGCCGATGCAGATTGACCCGGAGCGCCTCGGCCAACCGCTTCCGCTTCTCGTCCGCCTGCCGCTTGACCTTATCGGCCCGGCTTTCGCCAGCGCTGTCCATGCTTCGCTCTTTGTCCATCATGACGCCCGTTTGCTCTTCTGTTGCGGCGCTACTGTGCGAAGCCCAGTCGTCGGCGTCAACCCGTTGCGGGATACGCCTTCGGAAGCACATCTGCGCACCGGTTCTCAGTTATGGAGAAAAGGGAATCCCTCTCCCACAAGAGGAGAGGGAGAAAAATGCTACAGTGAGAACCGCTGCGCATCTGCAAATGCGCTTGCATCCCTCTGCGCCCTGTGGCATGAAGTCCGCCTCTTCGCACCGGCGTCCAGCCGACCCCGCGAAGATATGGCTTGCTGGTGTAGCTCAGGGGTAGAGCACGTCCTTGGTAAGGACGGGGTCGGAGGTTCGATTCCTCTCACCAGCACCAGCTTCACCCCATACCCTATTTTTGAATCACCACGCGGCACAGTCGCTTCGGCGCACTTGTCCAAAGCCGATAAATCTGAGCGATAACGTCTTTCCCGATCGGCTC
>DATNIV010000289.1:0-4142 GCA_035604255.1 Telmatospirillum sp.
CCGCCTTGCCGAGCATCATGAGGGCAAACGTCGCCGCAATCAGGGCCAGGAACGCGAACCGCTGAACCAGGACCTTGACTGGAGTCGCCAAGCGCAGGACCGAACCCTTGCGCTGCTTCACGTTTTACTCCCCCGCTTCTACCGTCCAATGGGGACGGCCTCATTCAGTGGCTCAATACATGCTGATGAGAACGTTTTTCAGCGTTTTCATCTGTTCCAAACAGCGTCCCGTGCCGAGCGCCACGCAAGACAGCGCGTCTTCGGCGATCGACACCGGCAAACCGGTGGCGTGCCGCAGCACGAAATCGAGATTGCCCAGCAGCGCGCCGCCGCCGGTGAGCACGATACCCTTGTCGACGATATCCGCCGCCAATTCGGGCGCGGTGTGCTCGAGGGCGACTTTGACCGCTTCGATGATGGCGCCGACCGGTTCCGACAGGCTTTCGGCAATCTGGCGCTGGCTGATGACCAATTCCTTCGGCACGCCGTTCATTAGATCCCGGCCCTTGATCTCCATCACCCGCCCATCGCCCTCCTCGGGCATGCAGGCCGAGCCGATTTCCTTCTTGATGCGCTCGGCGCTGGACTCGCCGACCAGTAGATTGTGGTTGCGCCGGATATAGGCGATCACCGCCTCGTCCATCTTGTCGCCGGCGATGCGGACCGAGCGCGAATAGACAATGCCGCCGAGCGACAAGACCGCGACCTCGGTGGTGCCGCCGCCGACATCGACCACCATCGAGCCAGTCGGCTCCGTCACCGGAAGGCCGGCGCCGATTGCCGCCGCCATCGGCTCCTCGATCAGGAACACGCGGCGTGCGCCGGCGCTCTCGGCCGATTCCTGAATGGCGCGGCGCTCGACCGCGGTCGAGCCCGAGGGCACGCAGATGATGATCTGCGGACTGGCGAAGCTGCGGCGGTTATGCACCTTGCGGATGAAATGCTTGATCATCTCTTCGGCGACTTCGAAGTCGGCGATCACGCCGTCACGCAAAGGACGAATGGCTTGAATATAGCCGGGCGTCCGGCCCAGCATCATCTTGGCTTCGTCACCGACGGCCAGGACTTTCTTCTTGCCTTTTTCCTCAGCAATGGCCACCACCGATGGCTCATTGAGGACGATGCCACGTCCTTTCACATAGACCAGCGTATTGGCGGTCCCCAGATCGATCGCCATGTCTGCGGACATCCACCCAGTCACTCTGGAAAACATCATGCCTCACTCAATACCGTGCGTTTGCGTTGCAACAATGCCGGAGGTTACCCCCCGGCATCGCGTTCCTTTGGGCCAGTGTCATGGCGGTAAAGGGTGATACCCGGCATCATGTTTGCACCACAACACTTTTCGTCACGACCACAAATCTTTTCGACTCTTCGGCGCGGAGCCACTCTTTGACCCCTCGCCGCGCCAGTCGCTCCCGCGGCGCATTTATATCAGGACGGAAGCGCTTCCGGAGCGGTTTTTTCCCGTTTCACCAACAATTTATTCAAGGCGTTGACATAGGCCCGAGCGGAGGCCACCAAGGTATCGGTATCGGCGCCCTGCCCGCTCACCGTCTTGCCCTCTTCTTCCAGTCGCACCGTCACCTCGGCCTGCGCATCCGTGCCTTGCGTCACCGCATGGACTTGGAACAATTGCAGGCGCGCGTCATGCGGAAACAGCTGACGGATGGCATTGAAGGTGGCGTCCACCGGACCGTCGCCGGTCGCCCGGACACGGGCCGGCGCCCCATCGACGTCCAATTCCAGATCGGCATAAGGCGGTTGCTTCGAGCCACACACGATTTCCAACGACAAAAACCGGATGCGCTGGGCTGTTCCGACACCGGCATCGCCCAACAGGGCCTGAACATCTTCGTCAAATACGTCCTTTTTACGGTCGGCAAGATCCTTAAACCGACGAAACGCGTCTTCGACGGCATTTTCGCCCAGCGCGTAGCCCAGGGCCGTCAGTTTGGCCTTGAAGGCGGCCCGGCCCGAATGCTTGCCGAGCACCAGGGTCGATTGGGTGAGACCGACCGATTCGGGCGTCATGATCTCATAGGTCTGGGCATTCTTCAGCATGCCGTCTTGATGAATGCCGGATTCATGGGCAAAGGCGTTCTTGCCGACAATCGCCTTGTTCGGCTGCACCGAAATTCCGGTGATCGTCGAGACCAGCCGCGAGGCCCGGGTAATCAATTCGGTCTTGACGCCCGCCCGATAGGGCAAGCGGTCGGGCCGCGTTTTCAGGCCCATGACGATTTCTTCGAGCGCCGCATTGCCCGCTCGCTCGCCCAGGCCGTTGATGGTGCATTCGACCTGACGCGCGCCGGCCCGCACGGCCGCCAGGGAGTTGGCCACAGCCAGCCCCAAATCGTTGTGGCAATGGACCGATAGGATCGCCTTGTCGATGTTCGGCACGCGCGTCACCAACATGGCGATCAGAGCGGCATATTCGTCCGGCACCGCATAGCCGACGGTGTCGGGAATATTGATGGTTCGCGCCCCGGCATCGATCGCCGCCTCGACGCACCGGCAGAGGAAGTCATGTTCGGTGCGCGAGCCATCCTCGGCCGACCATTCCACGTCATCGGTCAGCCGGCGCGCCAGCGTCACGCTGTCGGTCACCGCTTCCAGCACCCGCTCCGGCGTCATCTGCAATTTGAATTTCATATGCAGCGGCGACGTGGAAATGAAGGTGTGGATACGCTTCAAGGGCGCCGGACGTATCGCCTCGGCGCAGCGCTCGATATCGGCTTTGGTGGCGCGCGCCAGTCCACACACCGTCGAGCGGGTCACCACCTGGGCGATCTTATGGACAGCTTCGAAATCGCCATTCGAGGCGATCGGAAAGCCGGCCTCGATCACATCGACGCCCATCTCCTCGAGCAGCAACGCCACCGCCAGCTTTTCTTCGAGATTCATCGAAGCGCCGGGCGATTGTTCGCCATCCCGCAACGTGGTGTCAAAAATTACGATTTGGTCCATCTGCCTGCTCATCGATGGGATCCGCGATAGATCATCTCAGCATAAATTCGGTGGCCCAGCGCGACGCCCGGAACGGGGCTTCACGCCTCTTGTCTTTGCCCGCCGTGGCAACGTCGGGACGCAAATTCTCGATGGACGGGCAAATGAGGGTGCTAACATGAGGAACCACGATACGGGAGGAGGGTGCGATTGCATTCCGACCGACGTCCGACCATCCCTCTTGTCCGCCCACGCTCTCGACTGGCATTGCCAGGAATGGCGGCCAGCCATCCCTTACGATCAATAGGAAGGATGGAAGAATAATTGTCAATACGGTTCATAGCCCTTTTTCTCCAATCAATGGAGGCGACCGCATTTTCAAACCTGTCCGACGAGTGGCGTCCTTAAAGATAAATCGATTAAATCGATTTATTCGCCACATTTTATTCGTTTCTATCGATCTGCATCCCGATCTAGGCTGCCCTGACATTGCCTCCGGCAACGTCACAAACGGATTTAAAAAATCCAAAATGCGAATGGAGCTGACATGGAAAACGATAGCAAATGCCCGGTGACCGGCGGGTCTCACAAGCGCGCGGCGGTGGGGCCCAAGTCGAATCAGGAGTGGTGGCCCAATCAGCTGAACCTGAAGATTCTCAACCAAAACTCTCCCCTGTCCGATCCCATGGGCGAAGCATTCGACTACGCCCTTGAGTTCAAGAGCCTCGACCTGGATGCCGTCATCAAGGACCTTCATGCCTTGATGACGGATTCGCAGGATTGGTGGCCCGCCGACTTTGGCCACTATGGACCGTTGTTCGTCCGGATGGCGTGGCACAGCGCAGGCACCTATCGCGTCGGCGACGGCCGCGGCGGCGCCGGCTCCGGCACGCAACGCTTTGCGCCGCTCAATAGCTGGCCGGACAATGTGAACCTCGACAAGGCGCGCCGTTTGCTCTGGCCGATCAAGCAGAAATACGGCCGGAAAATCTCGTGGGCCGACCTGATGATTCTCGCCGGCAACGTCGCCCTGGAGTCGATGGGGTTCAAGACGTTCGGATTCGGCGGCGGACGCGAGGACATCTGGGCGCCGGAGATTGACGTCTACTGGGGCAATGAACAAAAATGGCTCGATGACAAGACGCGCTATTCCGGCGAACGCGACCTCGAAAATCCACTTGCTGCGGTGCAGA
>DATNIV010000290.1:0-12493 GCA_035604255.1 Telmatospirillum sp.
AGATCCGAACCAATCGGATCACGGACCATGCCGTTATCGACGCTTTGGGCCGTGTTCCACGAGAGGTTTTCGTGCCGAAGCAACTGCGCGGCGTGGCCTACCTCGACGGCGATATCGATCTGGGGGGAGGGCGACATTTGATGGAGCCGCTGGTCTTTGCCGGATTGCTGCAAGCGGCCGAGATCAAGCCGGACGACGTCGTATTGGATATAGGCTGCGCCACCGGCTATTCCTCCGCCGTGTTGGCGCGCTTGGCCAGCACGGTCGTGGCGATGGAGAGCGACAACGAATGGGTGGTGCGGGCGGGTACTTTGCTGGCGGGGCAGGGTGTTGACAATGTCGCGGTGGTGAGTGGTTCGTTGCCCGAGGGCGATCCGGCGCACGGCCCTTATCAGGTCATTGTGATCGAAGGGGCGGTGGCCCGGGTTCCGCAGGCGCTCCTGGATCAACTGACGGATGGCGGGCGTTTGATCGCCGTTGTCGCGACGGAAACGGGAATCGGGCGCGTCACCGTGATGACGCGGATCGGAACTGTCTTTTCGTCCAGGGTGGTCTTCGATGCCACGGCGCATTCTTTGCCGGAGTTTCATCGGAAGCCGAGTTTCGTCTTTTAAAGGGGGGCGGATGCTTCGGAGGGCTTTAGTTTTTTCATCAAGACGACCAGCCTCCGTCTTAGAAAAACGTGCAAAGTGCTTGATATTTCTACATCCGCAGATATCGTATTCGTGGTGTTGTGTGGGGTGTGTCGAAAATTTACCGATACCCATCCCGCTCATTTAGGTGATTGATGCTGAAGAACAATTGGTTGAGCATTGGATTGATTGTCGCCGGCTGCGGCTTTTCTGGCGCCGCGAGAGCCGAGACGTTGCAGGAGGCGTTGGCCTTCGCTTACACGGGCAATCCGACGATTGAGGCCCAGCGGGCGCGCCTTCGCGCAAGCGACGAGCAGGTTCCACAGGCTTTGGCCAACTGGCGTCCGACGGTCAAGCTGTCGGGTGATGCGGCGCGGACCAACACCTACAGCAAGTCTCCCTCTTCGGCCTTCAATCCGGCGACGTTGACCAACAATCAGATCTTTGTCAGCCAGGGCGTCTTGGCCTCCGGCAAGGATGTCAGTCTGACCGTAAGCCAGCCGATCTACCGTGGCGGTCGAACCGTCGCGCAAACGAAGCGGGCGGAAGCTCAGGTCCTGGCGGATCGTGCGGCCTTGGCTGTGACCGAGCAGACGGTGCTGTTGAATGTCGTTACCGCCTATTTGAATGTGGTGCAGTATCAAGCCGTTCTGGACCTCAGCATCAACAACGAACAAGTGCTGCAACGCCAACTCGATGCAACCAACGATCGCTTTCGCGTTGGCGAGGTGACCCGAACCGACGTCGCACAGGCCGAATCGCGTCTGTCGGCGGCGCATGCCGATCGGACACAGGCGGCGGGAAATCTGCGTGCCGCGGAAGCCAATTACGTCAATGTGGTCGGCCATCCGCCGGAAAAATTGGAGGCGCCCGGCGTGGTGCCGGGGTTGCCTCGCTCGATCGAACAGGCGCGTGAGCTGGCGTTGGCGGAAAACCCCAATGTGGCGAACGCGGCCTATAATTATGACGTGGCCCAGCATGGCATCGATCTGGTGGCCGGCGAACTGTTGCCGACGGTAACCTTGAATGGTCAGGCCCTGCGTAACTACGAGTATGAGGGACCGAAGACCTTTGAACGGATCTATCAGGCTTCCGTCAATTTGACTGTGCCGCTTTACCAGCAAGGGCAGGAATATTCTCGGTTGCGGGCGCAGAAACATACTGCGGGACAGATGCGGATCGACGTCGATGTCGCCAAGCGCGATATCGTCGAATCGGTCACCAAAGCCTGGGAATCGCTGGCGACGGCGCGCGCGCGAATCACCTCCTATACCGATCAGATCTCGGCGGCGCGAATCGCTCTGGAGGGCGTGCAGCGCGAATCGCAGGTTGGGTCGCGGACGGTGCTGGATGTTTTGAACGCCGAGCAGGAATTGCTGAATGCGCGGGTCAATCTGGTGCAGGCGCAACATGACGAAACTGTCGCGGCCTATCAGGTGAAGAGCACGGTGGGACAATTGACGGCGCAGGCATTGGCATTGCCGGTGCCAATCTACGATCCGACGAAGCATTATGACGAGGTGCGCGATCAGTGGATCGGCACCGAAGTGGCGCCGACCTATGGCGCTGAATAATTTGCATGGGGTGTCGGGATCGCGGGGGCGCACCCCGCTTCCCCCGGATAAAGCCCCGTTTGGGAATGGTTGAGCCATGAGCGACGACAAGGCGCAGCAAGAGCCATCAATGGAGGATATTCTCGCCTCCATTCGCCGGATTCTTTCGGAGGATGACGCCGAAGAGGCCGTGAAAGCCCCCCCGGCCGCGCCGCCGAAGGCCGCCGCGCCACCACCGGAGCCGGAACCTGAACCAGAGCCCGAGCCGGAACCTGAGCCCGAGCCAGAGCCGGAACCCGAGCCCGAACCAGAGCCCGAGCCGGAACCCGAGCCGGAGCTGGAGCCCGAACCGGATCTTATTCTGACCGACGATTCAGATGATGACGTGCTCGAATTGACCGATGAGATGGTGACCGAGCCGGAGTCGGAACCCGAACCAGAACCCGAACCGTTTCCCTTCCAATTCGCAGCCGATCCGGCGCCCCGCATGATGCCGATGCCGGAAGAAGAAGAGGAAGAAGACGAAAGCCTTTTGTCGCCGCCGGCTCAAGTGGCGTCGACGACGGCTTTCGCCGAATTGGCCCGCGCCGTGGCCCTGGAACGCGGTCTTGGCCTTGGCAATGGCGGATTGACGCTGGAAGACATCGTTCGTGAGATTTTGAAGGCTCTGATCAAGGATTGGCTCGACCAGAATCTGCCTTACATGATTGAGCGGATCGTAAAAAAAGAAATCGAGAAAATGGTCAATCGAGCCGAAAAGCTCTAAAACGACCATCAACAGGTTTCTCCGGCGCCCCGGTTAACCCGGGGGCCGGCCCTTTTCCATATCTTTCGACTCGGAGTGGCATCAGACGATGCTGGACAAAACTTATCGGCCCGGCGAGGTCGAGCCTAAGCATTATCAAAGTTGGGAATCTGCGGGTGCATTTGGCGCGCGCCCCGACTCGAACGGCCAGCCCTACACCATCATGATGCCGCCACCCAATGTGACCGGCAGTCTGCATATGGGCCATGCGCTGACCTTCACCTTGCAGGATATCCTGGTGCGCTATCAGCGTATGCGGGGGCGCGACGCTTTGTGGCAGCCGGGGACCGATCACGCGGGAATCGCCACCCAGATGGTGGTCGAACGCCAGATGGCCGCCGAAAATTTGACCAGGCACGATCTGGGGCGCGAAAAATTCGTCGAGCGGGTTTGGACCTGGAAGGCCGAGTCGGGCGGGACGATTACCCGGCAGTTGCGAAGGCTGGGGGCGTCACCCGACTGGTCGCGCGAACGGTTCACCATGGACGACGGCTTGAGCAAAGCCGTTCGCAAGGTGTTCGTCGATCTTTACAAGCAGGGTCTGATTTATCGCGACAAGCGTTTGGTCAATTGGGACCCCAAGCTGCACACCGCCATCTCCGACCTCGAGGTCGAGCAGCGCGAAGTGCAGGGACATATGTGGTATCTGAAATATCCGGTGGAGGGCGCGTCCGGCCGTTTCATCACCGTAGCCACCACACGTCCCGAGACCATGCTGGGGGATACCGGCGTCGCGGTTCATCCCGACGATGATCGCTACAAGGAGTTGGTCGGTAAATTCGTCCGTCTGCCCATCGCCGATCGCTTGATTCCGATTGTTGCCGATGAGCATTCGGATCCTGAAAAGGGTAGCGGCGCCGTCAAGATCACCCCGGCTCACGATTTTAACGACTTCGAGGTCGGCCGCCGGAACGATTTGGCGATGATCAATATTCTCGATGCCGACGCGCATATCAACGAAAACGCGCCGGCAGCCTATCAGGGACTCGATCGTTACGACGCCAGGAAGAAGATTGTCGCCGAATTCGAATCGCTTGGTTTGTTGGAAAAGATCGAGCCACATGTCCTGCAAATGCCCTATGGGGACCGCTCGGGCGTCGTCATCGAACCCTGGTTGACCGACCAGTGGTTCGTCGATGCCCAGACATTGGCCAAACCGGCCATTGAAGCCGTGGAATCGGGGCGCACCCGTTTCGTTCCCAAACATTGGGAAAACACCTATTTCGAATGGATGCGCAACATTCAGCCCTGGTGTATTTCACGCCAGATCTGGTGGGGGCATCAGGTGCCGGCGTGGTACGGCCCGGATGGCCACTATTTCGTCGAACTGAGCGAGGACGAGGCACAAGCGGCGGCGACGGCGCATTACGGGAAAACGGTCGTTTTGACCCGCGACTCCGATGTGTTGGATACGTGGTTCTCGTCGGCGCTTTGGCCGTTTTCGACTCTCGGCTGGCCGGATCCGACGGCCGCTTTGGAACGCTACTATCCGACCGACGTTCTGGTGACCGGCTTCGACATCATCTTCTTCTGGGTGGCCAGAATGATGATGATGGGGCTTCATTTCATGGGAGATGTGCCGTTCCGCGAAATTTACATCCATGCCCTGGTGCGCGACGAAAAAGGGCACAAGATGTCGAAATCCAAAGGCAATATCATCGATCCCTTGGTTCTGATCGACAAATATGGATGCGACGCGTTGCGCTTCACGCTTGCCGCCCTGGCGGCGCAGGGGCGCGATATCAAGCTGGCGGAAAGCCGCGTCGAGGGTTATCGCAACTTCGCGACCAAGCTTTGGAATGCCGCGCGTTTTTGTCAGATGAACGACTGCCGGCCGATATCGGGATTCGATCCGTCCTCGGCGAAAGAACAGATCAACCGATGGATCGCCGGCAAGCTCACCGATGCTGCCGCGCGCATCGCTCAGGCGATCGAAAGCTATCGCTTCAACGATGCCGCCAATGCGGCCTATCAATTCGTTTGGAACAGCTTCTGCGATTGGTATCTGGAATTCGCCAAGCCGACCCTGCAGGGTGAGGACGGCGAGGCGAAAACGGAGACGCGGGCCATGGCGGCCTGGGTTCTCGACCAGATCCTTCATCTGTTGCACCCCTTCATGCCCTTCATAACCGAAGAACTGTGGGAGCAACTGGCCGACGACCGTGGGCATTTCCTGATGGCCGCCCGTTGGCCGTCCGAAGGATTCCAAGACGCCGGCGTCGAGGCGGAACTGGATTGGCTGGTTCGCGTGATTTCCAGCATCCGTGCGGTCAGAGCCGAAATGAATGTGCCGCCGGGCGCCCGTGTGCCGCTGCTGATCAAAGGCGCCGGCGACGAGACCAAGAAACGGCTGGCGACGCATCGCGAGAGCATCTTGACGCTGGCGCGTGCCGCATCCGTCACTCTGACCGAGGATGCCACCAGCAAAGGCGCGGTGCAGGTGGTCGTCGACGAAGCGACGATTCTTCTGCCCCTGGCCGATGTTATCGATCTGGCACAAGAAAAAAACAGATTGGCCAAGGAAATCGCCAAGCTCTCCAACGATATCGAGAAAGTCGAGAAAAAGCTGGGTAACCGGGAGTTCCTTGCCAAGGCCCCGGCGGAGGTGGTGGAAGAACAGCGCGAACGCCTGAGCGATTGGGTCACCGCGCGATCAAAGTTGACGGAGGCTCTCCAGCGGTTTTCGTCGGTGTAACGCAAGGCAAAATTTCTTTGATCGAAATGATCGACCGCTTGGCGCCGATGGTGACCGGAGCGGTCGATTTTTTTCCTCCCATTGACCAGTATTGCGATAAAATACCCAGGAAGAGACATCCTCCGGATGTCTCCAATCCGCCTCTGGGGGCTCGCCATGACCCGAGTTGGTGACAAGCGCGAGGACGCGGTCGTCCGTGTTCTCGTTGTGGAGGACAATCCCGGTGACGCCCGGTTGGTTTCCTTGCTCTTGGCCGAAGACTCGGATGTGCTCTTTCATGTGACCGAGGTTGCCTCGCTCGCCCAAGCGGTTGCGCTTTCGCCTGTCCATGCTTTTGACGTCGTGCTGACGGATCTTGGTTTGCCCGATAGTTTCGGCACCGAGACCGTCGACGCGATCTTGGCGGCGTGGCCGGGAACGCCGGTGGTCGTTTTGACCGGACTGTCCGATCGGCGAACCGGCACCATGGCCGTTCAGCGCGGTTGCCAGGACTATCTGGTCAAAGGGTTCGCCGATGCGGCCTTGTTGCAGCGAACTCTGCGCTACGCCATCGAGCGCAGCACGTCCGCGCGCGCCCTTCGTGAAAGCGAGGAGCGATTCCGCATCTTGGTCGATCTGTCGCCCGATGCCATTTTGTTATGCGATGCGGACGAGGTCTTGTTCGCCAATGCGCGGGCGATATCGACCTTCCGGGGATCGCGCCGGGAAGATCTTTTGGGACTTCAACCGGCTTTGTTGTTCAGCCCGAGTGACCGGTTGCGTCTGCTGTCCGCGCTCAACGCGCAAAGAAGATTTGGTGATCTGCAGGATCCGCAACGCATCGAATGTCGATTGCAGCGTCTTGATGGCAGCAGTTTCGAAGGCGAGGTCAGTTTGGCGATGATCAGTCATCAGGAGCGGCCGGCCGCCGAAGTGATCATTCGCGATATTACCGAACGCAAATTGGCCGAACGTCACCACCATCTGGCGTCAATCGTCTTCGAGACGACCGACGAGGCGATGATGGTGACGGACGGATCGAATCATATCATTGCGGTTAACCCCGCCTTCGAAAGGGTGACGGGATATGACGCGCGTGATGTCATGGGGCGCAATCCGAAATTACTCGCGTCGGGACGGCATAACCAAGCGTTCTATCAGACGATGTGGCGAAAATTGGGAAAGACCGGTCACTGGCATGGCGAGGTTTGGAACCGCCGGAAAAATGGCGAAATCTATGTCCAGCGATTGACGCTGTCGCTGATCCGAGCCAAGGACGGCAAAGTCATTAACCATGTCGGCATTTTCAGCGACATCACCGATGAGAAACAGGAGGCCGAGCGTATCCGCTATCGAGCCAGCTACGATGCGCTGACCGGGTTGCCCAACCGGTCCTTGCTGCATGATCGGTTGCAGCAGGCCTTGGCCAAGACGGCACGGGAACATGGGTTGCTTGGAGTCTTGTTTCTCGATCTGGATGGGTTCAAGCCGGTCAACGATCGTTTCGGTCATCTGGCCGGCGATCATGTGCTGGTGGCTTTGTCCGAGAGACTTCAGGGGTGCATCCGGGAAAGCGATACGGTGGCGCGATTGGGGGGCGACGAATTTGTCATTGTGTTGCCGGACGTGGCTTCGCCCAACGACGCTCAGTTGGTGGCGATGAAAATACAAAGCGCCCTGTCGGTCCCCTTTGCCTTGGGGACCGATATCGCTTCGGCGCAGGTCGGCGTCAGTATCGGCATCGCCCTTTTTCCGACGCATGGCGGGACGGCCGAGGATTTGGTGAATGCCGCCGACCGGGCCATGTATGCCGCCAAACAAGCGGGCAAGGGGCGTTATCTGTTTGCCGAAGCGCTTGCGCTTTGAGCTGCAGTGCTGGCCGATAATTCGGAGAGAGCCTTGTCGGCGGCGAGGCGGTCTCTCGCCGCTTTCAGCCAAGGTGCCGCCGCTTCCGCCGGGCGTCCCGTCAGAGTGCCGATTTCTTGAACGGCTTTCGTCAAATCACCGTCTTTGATCCAGGTTTCCGCCCGGGCCACGACGGCGACGGCGCTTGTGCCCTGGCCGTCGACTTTACGGATATCGACCAGAGACATCACTTTGCGCAACGCGCGTTGCCACAGGTTATCGTCGGGCGGCAACAGGTCGGCTTGAACTGTGCTTTTTGCCACGGCGGGAAATTGACCCAGGAGCAATTCCCTGCGCGCGACGCCTTCTGCGGCGGAAACGGCAAGGCTATCGACTTGGGCCATGTCGTCGTGATTGGCGATCCGGCGGACGACCTGCAATTCGAACGCGTAGGGGTCACCTCGGTTGACCGCGTCGCGCAGCTGGCCGACGACCAGTAACAAGGCTTGCGCCGACGCATGTTGCTGGGCGATGCCGCGAACTTCCTTTTCCGCCGCCTCGGTGCGTTCGGCCAGGCGCAAAATGGTTCCTTCCGGGGGGATGGCGCCGCGCAGCGCCTGGATGTCGGCTGTCAATCTGGACATATCGGCGGAAAGCCGATCCGTTCGGTCGGACAAAGCACCGATGCGCGGATCGGCCAAAGGCGCATGGGCCTGTGCCTCCAGCGAGGAGACTTTCTGGGCAAGATTTTGCGCCATACCGGTGGCATCGGCAGCTCCGGCGCTGCGGTTCTGGTCGCGTTCGACGGCGACCAGACGCGGATTGAGGTCGTCGATGGCATGTTCAAGCAGTGAAAGGCGCCTTGTTTCGTCGCCCAGCAGGACATCGTGCAGGCTGGGCCATGCGGCGACCAATCCGCCACCAACGACCGCCGAGACGGCAATACCGCCGACCAGTCCACCGAAGAAACCCCGGGCAAGCGGGGGAATAGACGATTTCGGTGAGGCGTGGGTGGGTTCGTCCGGGCGCTCGACTGTCGTCTCTGACGAGACTGGTGCCGAGATGTCCTGCTTGCTGTCGGTCATTGCTTTTCCTTGAAGTGGGGCAGCATGTTCGTTTCTTGCCAAGACTATAGCAAAGCCTGTTGGTTAACAGGACAGGAAAGCTTTGCTCATGTCGTCAGCGCCTGTCTGATCAGCGCGAGAAAGCGCTCCGGTTGCTCGGCATGCGGCCAATGTCCGGTTTGGCCGATTTCGATCTGCGTTGCTTTTGGGAAAAGACGTTCGATCGTCTCTCGGTCGCGCGGACGGATATAGTTGGATCGTTCTCCGGCCAGAAATGTCGTGGGGCCGTCGAAATGGTCCTGGCTTTCGGGAAAGGCGATGATCGCCGGTAGATTGGGGGCGATGCCGGCCAGATTGATGCGCCAACGAAAGCGGCCTTGCTCGCTGACCAGATTTTGCATCAGAAAGGCGCGCAGGGACGGTTCGGGGATGGCCGACGCCAAGTCCGCGTCGATATCGGCCCGCCGATCGCTATGGTCGAGATCGACAGCTTGCATGGCGCGGAGATATTCGGGAAAGCTTTCCCGAATGTAGCTTACCGGCGCGATGTCGACGACGATCAGGTGATTGACCAGTTCCGGACGGGAGAGAGCCATCTGCATGGCGGCTTTTCCTCCCATCGAATGACCCATGACGTCTGTCGGCGCCAGCCCACGCCGCTCGATATAGTCAGCGACGTCCTCGGCCATCTGCTCATAGGTCATGCTTGGAGACCAGGGGGAGGATCCATGGTTGCGCAGATCCAGGGCGTGGACTTGGCGAATGTCGGCCAGACCACGGGCAATCGATCCCCAATTGCGGGCCGATCCAAACAACCCATGGAGGATCACTAAGGGGTCTCCTTCACCGATAACTTGTGCGCTGAGGTTCACTGCGGCCATGGTATCCTTGCCTTGATCGTGTCTTGGTGCCGCGTCGATGCGGTTCTTCGACGACAACACAAGCGGGCTTGCTATCTCGACGTCAAGAGGAACGATCGAGTAAATAACATTTACGAGAGTGATGCTGCGAACTTGACACTAATAACATGTGTGTGTGATTATATAATACATAATGTGCTTTTTTTGTATGTAAAATGTGATTGAGTGGACAAAGTTAACTCCATTCCACGAGAGATTGTCATAAACTTATTGAAGGGATCGTCGCGATGAGAGTAAAGAGCGTACACTGCTTGGTCGTTTCCCTGGCAATGGCTGCGGGAATCTCCGCAACGCCGGCTTGGGCGGATGTGACGCTGTTGAATGTTTCCTATGACCCGACGCGTGAGCTTTACCAGGAAATCAATCAAGCGTTCGGCAAGGAGTGGAAGGCCAAGACGGGGGAAACGGTCAAGATCAATCAATCCCATGGGGGATCCGGAGCGCAGGCCCGTTCGGTCATCGATGGACTGGAGGCCGATGTGGTGACCTTGGGGTTGTCCTATGACATCGATGCGATTGCTGAGAAAACGGGGCAAATCGGTCTCGACTGGGCCAATCGCCTTCCCTACAACGCGACGCCTTACACCTCGACGGTGGTGTTCCTAGTGCGCAAAGGCAATCCCAAGCATCTCAAGGACTGGGAAGACCTGACCAAGCCCGGTGTCGAGGTGATTACCTCCAATCCGAAGACGTCCGCCGGGGGACGGTGGAGTTATGTCGCGGCATGGGGGTATGCCTTGCATCGCTTCGGCAACGATGAGGCCAAGGCAAAGGATTATCTGGCGGCTCTGTTCAAGAATGTGCCTGTTCTCGATTCCGGCGCGCGGGGGTCGACCACCACCTTCGTGCAGCGGGGAATCGGCGACGTTCTATTGGCTTGGGAAAATGAGGCGATCTTGGCGGTCGAGCAACTGGGGAAGAACCAGTATGATATCATCATACCGTCTATTTCCATCCTTGCCGAGCCCCCTGTGGCGGTGGTCGACAAGGTTGTCGATAAACGGGGAACGCGCGCCATTTCAGAAGCCTATCTGAAGTATCTCTACAGTTCGGAGGGCCAGGAAATCGCCGCGCATAACCACTACCGGCCGCGCGATCCCGAAGTGTCGAAGCGCCATGCCAAGGAGTTTCCGGAAGTGAAATTGTTTACCGTTCAGACGTTGGGTGGCTGGCAGGCCTTGCATAAGGCCCATTTCCAGGATGGCGGGATCTTCGATTCCATTACCGGCGTGGCAAAAAAGTAAAATGACAGCGACCAAGTCCTCCGTCATTCCGGGGTTCGGTCCAACGTTGGGCTACACGTTGTTCTATCTCGGTCTGATCGTGCTCATCCCGCTGGCGGCATTGTTTTTCCGTGCCGCAGGGATGGGCTGGGAGCAATTCGTTCAGGCCGCCTTTGCCCCTCGTGTTCTGGCGGCCTATCGGTTGAGCTTCGGTGGCGCCTTGATCGCCGCCACTGTCAATGTGGTGGCCGGTTTGTTGGTTGCCTGGGTGTTGGTCCGTTATGATTTTCCGGGACGCAAGATGCTCGATGCCATCGTCGATTTGCCGTTCGCTTTGCCGACGGCCGTGGCCGGCATCGCTTTGACCGCGATTTACGCCCCCAACGGATTGATCGGTCAATTTCTGAAGCCGTTGGGACTCAAGGTGGCTTTTACGCCGCTGGGCGTCGTCGTGGCCATGGTGTTCATCGGTTTGCCCTTCGTCGTCCGGACCGTGCAACCGGTGCTGCAAGATCTCGAGGTCGAGCATGAAGAAGTGGCGGTGAGTCTGGGCGCGAGCCGATTGCAGGTCTTTTGCATGGTCATCTTGCCGGCGGTGTTTCCAGCATTGGTGACCGGCTTCGCCCTGGCCTTCGCCCGGGCGCTTGGCGAGTATGGGTCCGTGATCTTCATTGCCGGCAACATGCCTGGCGTTTCGGAAATCGCCCCTCTGTTGATCATCACCAAGCTTGAGCAATATGACTATGCCGGAGCCACCGCCATCGCCGTGGTGATGTTGGTGGCTTCATTTCTTCTGTTGCTGTTGATCAACACTTTGCAGAAGTGGCGCAGCAACCGTTTCCAGGCGAATTAAATCATGGACACAGTTCCGTTACGTCCGCGCGCCGTCAGCGAAGCGTCTTGGGTTAAGCTTCTCCTCATCAGCATCGGCGTCGCCATTCTCACTCTCTTCCTCCTGTTGCCGTTGGCGACGGTTTTTGGCGAAGCTTTGTCGAAGGGCTTCGGCGCCTATGCCAGCGCTCTGACCGACGATGATGCGCTCGCCGCCATCCGCTTGACCCTATTGGTCGCGGCGATCGCCGTGCCGTTCAATGTCGTTTTCGGCGTTGCCGCTGCGTGGTATATCGCCAAATTCGATTTTTGCGGTAAAAGCCTGTTGACCACCCTGATCGACATTCCTTTTTCCGTGTCGCCGGTGATATCGGGATTGGTCTATGTGCTGTTATTCGGTTTGCAGGGCTGGTTTGGCCCTTGGTTGAAGGACCACGACATCAAATTGATCTTCGCCGTGCCGGGGATCGTGTTGGCCACCGTTTTCGTGACCTTTCCTTTCGTCGCACGAGAGTTGATTCCATTGATGGAGGAGCAGGGAACGGAGGAGGAGGAAGCCGCTGTGGTGTTGGGCGCCAGTGGCTGGTGCGTCTTCCGGACGGTGACGCTGCCCAATATCAAGTGGGGGTTGCTCTATGGCGTTTTGCTATGCAATGCTCGCTCAATGGGGGAATTCGGAGCGGTTTCCGTGGTGTCCGGTCATGTGCGAGGGCTAACCAACACCATGCCGTTGCATGTCGAGATTCTCTACAACGAATATAACTATATGGCCGCCTTCGCCGTCGCCTCCTTGCTGGCGATGCTGGCCTTGGTTACCCTTGCCGCCAAAGCTCTAGTGGAGTGGCGGTTCAGCAGTGAGATTGCCGCCGGATCGCGGCACTGAGAGAGATGATGATCGACGCGCGCAACGTCAGAAAAACCTTTGGTAGTTTCCCCGCACTAAGCG
>DATNIV010000291.1:0-3734 GCA_035604255.1 Telmatospirillum sp.
TGGCCCGGATGACGATGCCCGGCGTCGAGACATTGTCGTGGGATGCCGTGATGTCGGCTGACCAAATCGCTCTTGGCGAATAGCGTTTGTCGCGGTGACGCCAGGGGAAAAGGAAAAATATAGAAATTCGGGTTGGATCTCTGTCATATGCCAACCAAAACACTGGTTTTGTCGCAGGCGAAATGGCATTGACATTGCCTGATGGCGTCGGCGTGTCGATTGCCACTCTCGACGCAGATCAGTTGTCACATCAAGAGACCAATCATGTACTCACGTTATCGCGTAGCCTTTTTCCTTCGATTTCTGCTCGTTCTGGCCGTCGTCTCGTTCGCGGGCAACCGCTTGGCCAGAGCGGAGGACGGCGAGGAGGCTGGGCAGTTGGTTGCCGCCATTGCCGGCGAGGCGATGCAGACCTTCGCCGGCACCACGCTGACTCCGGTGGACAGGGTTGCCAAGCTCAGGGACTTTATTGACAAGTACGGCGATTTCCGCCTGTCGGGGCGGGAGGTTCTAGGCCGTTACTGGGACCAGGCGTCCCCGGCCCAGCAGGAACGATTCGGTGAGCTTTTCCGCGACTATGTCCTTGGCTCATGGTCGAATCATCTCACCGATATTCCGTCCGGACAGCATATCGATGTCGTCTCCAGCGAAGTCAACGCGTCCGGCCGCATCCTCGTCCACTCGCGAGCCGTGACCCCGACCGGCTCCGCTTTGGTCGACTGGACCGTCGTTCGCGGACCGGCCGGCCGATTGGCGGTGATCGATGTGACGGCAGAGGGCGTCAGCGTCATCCGGACGATGAAGGCCGATTTCACCGCGATCATCCGCGCCAATGGCGGCAGTATTGAGGCGCTGCTGGACGTTCTGGGCAAGAAAGTCGCTGATTTCCACGCCTCAACCCAGTAATCGCCGATAGCGCTGAGCCAAAACAGGTTGGCGAGCGCGATCGATGTGCGGCCACGGAGTATCAATGAAATCGTACTCGGGAAACGGTCGATTGCGGCGGACACCGATCTTCGCCCCGCCCGCTATTTCGGCTTATCCGAAGGTGTTTGGCCGGCGTACAGGCGGGCAAAAAGCGCGTCATTTCCTTTTCGAAGCTTGCCCTGGCCTAGACCGATCGGGTGGCCAGCGCCATGATGATGGTGGTGCCGACGACAATCATCGCCATCAACACCACTATCATGCCGAATGACCACCATCGGCACGCTCAGGGTGACGGCGTTCCACCACCATCATGCGGATGGTCATCGTCGTGTTCTTCGACCTCGCTTCCCCATTCATCGTCGGCAGGTGCCGCTGGTGTCACATCCGGCACGCCGACAGGGGCAAATAGGCGGGGGAACAGGATTTCGCTTTCGCTGATTGGAAAGGCCAGCCGCCACGGGGCGAATTTACTTCCACCATCCGACAGGAAGCCGCGATCAATCAGCGGATCCAGCAGCCTGCGGGCCTGGCGCTCCTGAATACCCATCATCGCACTCGCCGCGGCTTTGGGAACGTCGCCAATCGTCAGTGCGTGGGTCAGCACCGGAAGCACGCGGGCATCAAGCGTGCCCTGGGCAGCCTCGACCGTCACAAAAGTCCGCATCCTGGCCATGAGGGTGGCGGGCTCCAACAGCGACGACATGAAGCGAACCTGATCCAGACAGGTTGCAACGACGTAGTCGCAGAATTGGACCAGGCCGGAATTCGAAAGCGTTCCCCGGCCGTCGGACATGCCCTGCGGTGACCAGTCGGCGCGCGCAAGCGCATCCCGATACCGGGTGACTGTGCGCGCCAGGCCGCGGGCGACGGACCAGATATCGCAGCCGACCCGCGCGCGCCTCAGGTAGGCGTGCGAATACAGCCGCGCCACCCGGCCATTGCCATCCAAGAATGGATGGATCCAGACAAGCCGGTGATGCGCTGCAGCAGCTGCGAAGACAGCGTTCTCGAATCGAATCCTGCTTGGGGCGTAGCCCTCGGTGAAATGCGCCATGAAGCTTGGCACCGCCGCCGGTGAGACAGGCTCATGGCGGCCGACCACCACGTCATGCTCCCGATATTCGCCAGGAACGATTTTCAGTTTTTCCTTCGTCGTTGGGTGCTCGACGAAAAGCAGCTCCTCAGGCAGGCGGATACAGAACTCTCGGTGAATCCCTCGTACCAGGTCCTCGCCCAGCCCCAGATGATCCATCTCGCCATGGTCAATCATAGCCTGGACCTCGATGTGGGACCGCGCCTCAAGCTGCAGGTCCCGCTTCTTCGGGTCGGCTGAATAGTCGTTTTTCATGGCGCGCTCGATATCGCGCGGCAGGGTGTCATGGCCCTCGATCAGATTGCTGTAATAGCAGTTCATTGAGCGCACCATGTCGCCGACGGCCGCCCGGATCGGCGGCGCCAGCATCCCAGAAAGCTGCCCGGCTTCGACCAGCAGCCTAGCGGACGCGTCGCGGTCCAGCCGCTCCACAGGTGGCATCAGTGTCAGGGACGCAGACAATTCAAATGTAGACATGGTGCTCCATGACCGTTTTTATGACCGGTTCTTTGGCCGGTCAAAATAGAGCTAAAAATCGTTATGCGATAATGCATAAGAATGAGCCGTGACGGGTTAAAAGACAAGTTCTATGACCGGTTCTATGACGGATCCGCCAAAGGAAAACCCTCAGTCTCGGCAAACTTGCCCCCTCTACCCCCTCCCCGGACCGGGCGCGTCTCGATGGTCTCATTGATTTCGTGATAGGTCTTCGCGAGCGTCAGGCCGCACAGAGAGACTCAGCTGGTAAGAAAAACGAGCCGATATAGGTGACGTGCGGTTGCCCTGGTAAGGGATAGCGCGCGGAATGTCCGCTCAAGCGCTCCGATCATCCATAGCCGCTATTCCGCAAACGGCCCATCTTAAGTATTGCGCGCGACAACGCCGAACCTTCCTTCTGGTCACAATTGGCCAAGAGGAGAAAGACTATGGGACATTCCAAATATGATCCTGGCGCCAAAGATCGGCGGTCGTGGACCGCAGGTCGAAAAATTGGAGCGACGCCCGCCCCGAAGTCACGGAGGTCTGAGGATTCAAAGAACGCCTCCCTTTCGCCGTCGAGGAGTTCTCCCCGCGGCCAGCCTTATCAAGGCTGCGCCCTTGACGGAAAATAATTTACGATCCCGCGAATCCTTTGACCGATCGGACGCCTCTTGTCTTTGTCACGATTGGCATTCGCCAAACGCAAAGGAGACTGTGCGATGGGCTTTTACAGAAAGAATATCGGTGGACGTCACCAGATCGTTCGGGTTGGGATTGGTGCGGCGGCGGCTGTCGCCGCGATGACCCTTCTTGCCGCGCCGGGTAACGTGTTGGGAGCCGCTGCCGGGCTGATGGTCGCGGTGTCCGGCTTTATCGGCTATTGCCCGCTCTTTGCGATCGTCGGGATCAATCTTCCGACGACTTGACCACCATTCCCGCCCTCGTCGGTCTGGCGCCCATCGAGGGCAACGCCTTGCTCGGCTTGCGGCTTCTCGACGACGCGGAACGGAACATATGATCCAGACGGAATGGTGGAGCCTTGCCATTTTGGCTCGATCAGGACGTCGAGATCGTCATCCGTGCGGTGCTGTCTCTCAGCAGTTCGTCGAGCAGACGGCGGCAGTCTTCGGCTGTGGGGGGGACGGGCGTGAACAGCAGCCGGTAGACCAGCGGGGCGATCACCCGGTCCAGCACCAGATCCACCGGCGGCGGCACCTCGCCACGGGCCCGGGCC
>DATNIV010000292.1:0-2469 GCA_035604255.1 Telmatospirillum sp.
CCAATCCGCCACCGCCGCGGCGCAAACCAGCAGATCGGCCGGCAAAGCGGCTCGACAGGCGTCCAACATCTCGACCGCTGTCTCCACTCGCACCATGGTGACGCCTGTGGGATCCGGCAGATGGACGGGACCGCTGACCAGCGTCACACGCGCCCCCAAGTCCTGCAAAGCCTGGGCGATGGCATGCCCTTGCTTGCCGGACGACCGATTGGCGATGTAACGAACAGGATCGATCGGCTCAAGGGTTGGCCCCGAGGTGACCAGTGCGCTCCGTCCGGCCAGCGGTTTGGCCCCGGCCAAGATCGCCTCGATGGCGGCAACGATCTGCGGCACGTCGGCCATGCGGCCTTCGCCTTCCTCGCCGCAGGCCAATTCGCCGCTTCCAGGCCCCACCTGCAACACGCCCCGCGCCCGTACGATCGCCAGATTGCTTTGCGTCGCCGGATGGCCCCACATCACCATATTCATGGCCGGCGCCAGCAAAATCGGCTTGTCAGACGCCAATAGGAGAGTTGAGGCCAGATCGTCGGCCAGACCATGCGCCATCTTGGCGATCATATTGGCGGTGGCCGGCGCCACCACCAGCAAATCCGACTCGCGGCTGGCCCGGATATGGCTCATCCCAAAATCGTCGGTCAGGGCGAACAGATCCTCATGAACCGGCTGTTCCGAGAGCGCCGCCAAGGACATCGGCGTCACGAAATGAGCGCCGGCCCGGGTCAGCACGCAGCGCACGGAAACACCCCGCTCGCGCAGGCGACGGATCAAGTCGAGACATTTGTAAGCGGCGATGCCACCGGCGATAACCAGCAGAATCCGCTTTCCGGCAAGTGGCACTGGAGAATCTCCACGAATTACGACATTAGGGTGTGATTAGGGTAAACGGCAATGAGAATGCGCGCAAGAGGAATGCACAGTGGGAAAAAGCACAGAAGCCGATGTCTTGGAGTGTTGAGTCTAGCGCGCAGGCGGCGCGACAGGCGCGCAGTTGGTTCTACCCGACATCACGCAGTCTTGCAGACGCCCCATTTCCTTCAGCTTGACGGCCAGAAAATATCCGCCGACCACCAAAAGGACGGTCACCGCCAGCATGACCAGCGCGGAGGGGCCATGCTCCTCCCGGCTCTCTTCGGAAGGGGGCTTCGGAGGTTTCGGCGTTTCGATATCCGGATCGTCAGGCATGTCAACGCCGCAAGAGCAGGAAGGTCAACCCGGCGACCAGGATCCATGGCAGCCAGGTGGGGAACAATCCGGCGCGCCGCCCCCCTTTTTGCATGGATTTCAGCGAATCCGGGTGCAGCTTCAGACCGCCGTGCCGCAAGGCCTCCACCGTTTTCTCGGCATGGGCGACCAATCGCGGAAAGCTCTCCAGTGACGCGATCACCGCGCCGACCGATTCCTTGACCCGGGCCTGTGGCCCCAGATTGTCGCGCATCCATTGTTCGATCAACGGACGGGCCATTTGCCACATGTTGATTTGCGGATCGAGAACGCGGCCGACCCCTTCGGCCACCAGCATGCTCTTTTGCAACAGCAAAAGCTGGGGCTGGACTTCCATGGCGAAGGTTTCGGTCACCTGAAACAATTGCCCCAGCAACCGCGCCACGGATATTTCATGCAGGGGGCGACCGAGGAGAGGCTCGGCGAACGACCGGCAAGCCTGACTAAAAGCGTCCACCGATTTATCGGGCGGCACATAACCAGCCTCGAAATGCACCTCGGCAACCCGCCGGAAGTCGCCGTTCAGGAACCCCAACAGCATTTCGCCCAAAAACCGCCGGGTCTGTTTATCGACCCGCCCCGTGATGCCAAAATCGACGGCAATCAATTGGCCTTCGGCGCCGACGAACAGATTGCCGGGATGCATGTCGGCATGAAAGAAGCCATCGCGGAAAACCATATTGAAAAAAGCGTCGGCGGCTTTTTCGACAATCGCCGCCAGATCGTGGCCGGCGGCGCGCAAGGCATCCACCTCGTCGATGGAAATGCCGTGAATGCGTTCCAGCGTGAGAACCCGGCGCGCCGTCCGTTGCCAGTCGATCGACGGAATGGTGAAGGTCTCGTCGCCGGCGAAGTTCTCGGCCATCTCGGCGGCGGCGGCGGCTTCGAACCGAAGATCCATCTCCATGGTGACGGATTCCTCGAAAGCATGCACCGAATCGACGAACCGCAAGCGGCGCATCGAGGGGAGCAAACGTTCGATCCATTCGGCCAACCAATAGAACAAGGCGATGTCCTGGGCGAAATGCTGTTCGACGCCCGGACGCAGAACCTTGACGGCAACCTCCTCGCCGCTACTGGTCACCGCCAGATGAACCTGGGCGATCGATGCGGCGGCCACCGGTTCATCGTCAAAACTTTGATAAAGCTGCTCGACCGTCTGGCCGAGCTCAGCCGCGATAATCGCCCGCGCCGCCGCGGCCGCAAAGGGCGGCAGCCGGTCTTGCAATTCCGAGAGGTCCGCAGCCA
>DATNIV010000293.1:0-6951 GCA_035604255.1 Telmatospirillum sp.
CAAACTTGGCGACCGGTTCCGCTTCTATCACCTAGGCAAATGGCCGGGCGCCAAGGCCGGGGCGTTGAACTTCGCCCTGACCCAAACCGATCCCGAAGCCGAGGTCATCGGCGTTATCGACTCCGATTATCAGGTCAACACCGATTGGCTGAAGGTGCTGGTGCCCTATTTTGAAAATCCGAAAGTCGGCTGGGTCCAGGCCCCGCAAGATCATCGCGAATGGGAACTGGATCTGTTCAAAGAATTCATCAATTGGGAATATGCCGGCTTTTTCGACATCGGCATGGTGGCCAGAAACGAAGACAATGCGATCATCCAGCATGGCACGATGACGCTGATCCGCCGCCAAGCCCTTGAAGAAACCGGAAATTGGGCGGAATGGACGATTGTCGAGGATGCCGAGTTGGGCCTGCGCCTGCTGGAGAACGGCTATGAATCGGTCTATCTCAGCCATCGGTTCGGTCACGGCCTGACGCCCGACAATTTCACCGCTTACAAAAAGCAGCGCTTCCGCTGGGCTTATGGCGCCTGCCAGATTCTCAAAGGTCATTGGCGGTCGCTGATTCCGTTCTGCGACACCGGCCTCACCGCCAGCCAGAAATATCATTTCGTCACCGGTTGGCTTCCCTGGTTTGCCGATGCCCTTTACGTGATGTTCACCATTTTGTCGGTGTTCTGGACGATTGGACTGGTCGTCTCTCCCCAAACTTTCGATTTTCCCTTGGCGATCTTCGTCATGCCGACCGTCGGCGTCTTCATCGCCAAGATGATCCATCACCAATTTCTGTATTCGACCCGGGTCAAGTGCAACTGGCGCCAGCGGATCGGGTCGGCCATCGCCGGAATGGGTTTGACCTATTATATCGGCAAGGCCATGTGGCAGGGCGTTTTCACCAAGACCATCCCCTTCCTCAGGACACCCAAATGTGAAGACAAGGCTGCCTGGACCGCCGGCTTCATGATGGCCTCGGAAGAAACGGTCCTCATGCTGTCGCAATGGTTCTGCGCGGCGCTCATCCTGATCGTCAAAGGATGGGGCGATTTCGACGCGCGGATGTGGGCGCTTGTCCTGACCGTGCAGTCGATTCCCTATCTGGCCGCCCTGACCACGGCGATGATTTCCGCCCTGCCGACCGAGAACTTCATGCGCTGGCTGCGCCACACACCCAAAGTGCCACCATTGGCTCCGACGCAAGCGGCGGAATGATGCCTGACGGACGATCCAACGGCTTCAGGTGTGGATAGGACATTGACGAACACGGACGCACACGGACGGCCACGGATAGACACGAACCGGAATATGCGCCGCAGGCATCGGCCGCTTAGTCCTGCCAGGGCACTGACTCTAACGCTTGATTTCCTCGTCATGCCCGCGAAAGCGGGAATGACGGATGAGGGTACTTTCCGTTGGCGTCAGTACGCGAGATGCGAACAGGAGAACGCAAGCATGCCTGCGGCGCTCATCCGCGTGCATCCGTGGCCGTCCGTGTGCGTCCGTGTTCCCCACCATCCTCCATCATCCCGGTACCTGTCGTCATTCCCGATGCGCTTTCGCGCCGAGACAATATGACCCTCACCACGATCTCACTGCCCCGGCCGATGCCGGACGTGCTGGCTGTCGGCGCTTTTTTGAAAAACACTTTGTGCGCCATCCAGGGCAACCGCGCCGTCCTATCGCCGGTCGTCGGCAATCTGGATAGTCCCGAGGCGATTGCAGCCTTCGAGCAGGCGGCCATCGACCTGTCGCAAACTCTCGATCTTAAGCCGACGATCATCGCCCATGACCTGCATCCCGATTTCTATTCGACCCGTTGGGCGCAAAGCCAAGCCACGCCCCCCCTGGCCGTGCAGCACCATCACGCCCATATCGCGGCGGTCGCCGCCGAACACGGCGTGGCCGAACCGGTCATCGGCCTGGCTCTCGATGGCTTCGGTTTAGGCCCCGACAAGCAATCCTGGGGTGGCGAACTGCTCTGGGTCGATGGCGCGGACTATCGACGCATAGGCCATCTCGCCCTGCTCCCGCAACCTGGAGCCGACCTCGCCTCGCGCCAGCCCTGGCGCATGGCCGCCGCCGTCCTGCATCGACTGGGACGCGGCGAAGAAATCGCCAAGCGCTATGGGGTACAATCCGGCGCCGGCATGCTGGACCGCGTCATCACTCAAAAAATCAACAGCCCGCTCACCTCAAGCGCCGGACGCCTGTTCGACGCGGCCTGCGGTTTGCTGGGGATCCATCTCGTCGCCGACTTCGAAGGCCAGGCGCCCATGGCACTGGAAGCCCTGGTGACGCATCCCCGGATTTTGGACGGCGGCTGGGCGATCGACGACGGAATCCTCGACTGCCTCCCGTTGATGGAGGCTTTGATCGACCGCGACGCCTCGGACGGAGCCGACCTTTTCCATGGCACCTTGATCGCAGCCCTGCTGCAATGGGCCGAAGAGACCTCGGCGAAATCCGGAATCCGCAAAATCGCCCTGAGCGGCGGTTGTTTCTTCAACAAAGTGTTGCGCCAAGGACTGAATGACGGCCTCGCCGCCCGGGGATTGATTCCCTTGCTGCCGCGAACCGTTTCACCGGGGGACCCCGGACTCAGCCTGGGACAAGCCTGGGTGGCCGCATTGGTGGCCGAACGAACAGCATGACCGAACGCTTTCGCCTGTCCTTTCGCCTCGCTCTTTACTACGCCGCCCTGTTCGCCGTCATTGGCGTTCAGCTTCCCTATTGGCCGCTCTATCTCTCGTCGAAAGGATTGGATGCGGCGGAAATAGGGCAAATTCTGGCCGCCACCTATCTCGTCAAGATCGTCAGCAACCCGCTACTCGGTCACGCGGCGGATCGCCATGGCGGTCGACGGCGATGGCTCATCGCCATGGCGGGTCTCAGCCTGGTGGCAACCGGCCTGTTCGCTTTCACGCATTCATTCATCCCCGTCCTGCTGGTCACCTTGCTGTCCTCGGCGGCCTTCACCGCCATGCTACCCCTTGGCGATAACCTGACGTTGCAAAACACCATCAGCCATCGCCTCGATTACGGACGCATCCGATTGTGGGGATCGCTCAGCTTCATCGTCGTGGCAAGCGTGGCCGGCCTGGGATTGGTCGATGCGCCTCGCCCCGCCATTCTATGGAGTTGCCTGGCCGGCCTCATGGTCACCCTGGCCGCCGCTGTTCAGTTGCCCGAACCGCGCACGCAGGTCGAGAAAAGCCAACAAAAGCCCGTCGCGGCGCTGCTTGTCAGTCCCGTTTTCCTGCTGTTTCTCACCGCCAACAGCCTTAACCAAGCCAGTCATATGATCTATTACGGCTTTGCCACGCTGCATTGGCATAGCGCCGGCCTTTCGGGAACCATGATCGGCTGCCTCTGGGGCGAGGGCGTCATCGCTGAAGTGCTGCTGTTCGTTTTCGGAACGAAACTCGTCACCCGGTTCGGACCAGGACGGTTGATGGCGAGCGGCGGCATTGCCGGACTTATCCGCTGGACCGTCCTCGCCACCACCATCGACCCCTTGCCTTTGGCGGTTGCGCAGCTACTGCACGCCTTCACCTTCGCCGCCAGCCATCTGGGCGCCATGCATTTCATCATTCGCGCGGTGCCCCCGAACCTTTCGGCGCGCGCCCAAGGCATCTATTCGGCCGTCACGACGGGCGTGGTGCCCGGCCTTGCCATGCTGGCGTCCGGCCGGCTTTATCAAACCCTCGGCGGATACGCCTTTCTGGTCATGAGCGTGTTCTCCGTCGCGTCCTGGCTGCTTGCGCGCAAGCTCCATCGCGACTGGAAGGGCGGACCGATCTTCGAATGACGCATCGTCAGATCCATCCGGCCGCCATCGACGCCAACCCGCCGAGAAGAACCACCAGCCATGGCGGCCACCTCCAGAAGACGAGAAGCAGAAAGGACAGCAGTGCGATGGCGAAATCGACTGGGGACCCGATCGCACTGGTCCATACCGGCGTATAAAATGCGGCGAGCAGCAAGCCGACGACCGCAGCATTGACCCCGGCCAAGGCGGCCCGCACCAGGGCACGCTGCCGCAGGCGCTCCCAAAAAGGCAAGACGCCGATCGTCAACAGGAACGAGGGGGCGAAAATCGCCCCCAGGCAAAGTGCCGCCCCCAACCAGCCATGCGGCGCGGGGCCCATCACCATTCCAAGAAAAGCCGCGAAGGTGAACAAGGGACCGGGCATGGCCTGCGCCGCGCCGTAGCCGGCCATGAAGACGTCTTTGCCGACCCAGCCTGTTTGCACCACTTCGCCCTGCAGCAAGGGGAGCACCACATGCCCGCCGCCAAACACCAAGGATCCCGAACGGTAAAAGCTGTCGATCAGTTTCCATGTTTGGCTTCCGGTCGCGCCGGCAATCACCGGTAACAGAACCAACAGCGCGAAGAACGAAACCAATGCGGCAATCGCCAGCCCATGCGCCACATTCGTGGTTAATGGCCCTCCGCCCGGCTCGGTCGGCCTTGGCAAGACCAACAAACCGGCCAATCCGCCGACACAAATGGCTCCAATCTGCCCCAGTGTCGAGGGCTGCATCAAAACCAGCAAGGCGGCGGCAATGGCCAAAGTCAACCGCGCGCGATCGGGACACAGCGCGCGCCCCATGCTCCACACAGCCTGCGCCACCACCGCCACCGCGACGATTTTCAATCCGTGCAGTCCACCGGCCAGCCTGGGGTCGCTCACCGCTTCGACACCCAAGGCAAAACCGATGAGAGCCAAGGCCGATGGCAAGGTAAATCCCAACCAGGCGACAAAGCCCCCCATCACGCCGGCGCGCAGCAGTCCGATACAGATCCCAACCTGAGAGCTGGCCGGCCCGGGAAGGAACTGGCACAGGGCGACGATATCGGCATAAGTCGCCTCGTCCAACCAACGGCGACGGTGGACAAATTCCGAGCGGAAATAACCAAGATGCGCGACCGGCCCCCCAAAGCTGGTGAGCCCCAGACGCAAAAAGACAAGAAAGACCACGCCAATTTGGCGAAGCGCCTCCGGGCCGGTTGCACGCTGGTCATGCCCATCGAGAGAATGTTTCAAGCCGCCCCCACGCATTGCCCCCGCAAACTGATATCGTCATTCAGAGCAGCGGCGCAAGCTTCCAGGAAGGGGCAATCGGGTGAACGCGCGATGGCGCGCTGAGAGCCCGCCGCCGGCTTCGCCGTCATGATTGGAATCGTGCGCAGAGCGCACGGGCCGTTCGCGCGAAAGCCAAGGGGCCGGATGGCCCCGCCCGGCGTCTGAGGGACGTGAACAAAGCAGGCCAATGATGAAAAAACGCTTAACAATTTCCGAGGATAAGTGCATTTACGGATGAAACTGTACTCGGCAACTTGACGGAACCGGTTATAATTCAGAGCATTTCTCCGTCTCGAGGGACATATCTTGGGCTTCCTGCGTTTTTCAGCCTTCCCCGCTCCCGTCATGCGGGCGTTCGCCGTGGCAGCTTTGCTTCTGGCGAGCGAAGCTGTGTCCGCGGCGACACCAGTGGCGCCGGGAGACCCGGCCATTCCGGAAATCCAAAAACGTCTTGCCGGGACCGGCGACACCGTCAAAGTCGCCGGCGAAGAGATCGATCTCACGACATTGCGCGCCTTTTACCAGACACGCGGTTGGCGCCCCGCCTGGACCGACGTCACCGACAAGCTGATCCCGGTTCTCCTCTCCGCCGACCTGGAAGGGTTGCCGACGGAAGGATTGCACCTGGCGGCGCTCGCCCAACAACGGGGCAATAGTGGCCAAGCCAGTCTCGCCGAACAGGATTTGCTGATCACCGACGCGCTGCTGCGCTACGCCGCAGCCATGCACGGGCAGAGGATCGACCCGACCCAGCTCGAAGACGACTGGTTTCTCGCCACTCCGTCGTTCAATGCTCTCGCCTTCCTGCAAGACCATGGGCGCGATATGCCGATCGCGCTTCGCAATCTGGCGCCGCCTTACGCCGGATATCAATTGCTGCGCCAGAAACTTGCCGAACTAAAGGCCATCGCGGCGGCGGGAGATTGGCCAAAAGTTCCCCTCGGCCCCAGCATCAAGCCGATGGACATCGATGACCGCATCCCCGCCGTAAGAGCACGTTTGATGGCGACCGGCGAATTGTCCCCGGGCGATTGGTCTTCGACCAATTATGATGAACAACTTCAGTCGGCAGTCCAATTGTTCCAACGTCGGCACGGACTGTCCGACGATGGGGTCCTCGGCCGACAAACGGTTGCCGCGATGAATGTTTCAGCGGCGCAGTTGGCTCGCCAGGTCGCCGTCAATATGGAGCGTTGGCGCTGGCTCCCGCCGCGACTGGAAGACAACCACATCGTCGTCAATGTCCCGGGAGCCTGGCTCGAAGTGGTCGACGGTGGACGGGCGGTCCTGAGCATGCGCGTTGTGGTCGGAGATGCGGATCATCCGACCCCGGGCATGCATGCCCAAATGACGTCGCTGGTGCTGAATCCGACCTGGAGGGTTCCCGCCTCGATC
Organism: Telmatospirillum sp.; assembly: GCA_035604255.1. Lineage (GTDB taxonomy): Bacteria > Pseudomonadota > Alphaproteobacteria > Rhodospirillales > Magnetospirillaceae > Telmatospirillum. The sequence goes on from DATNIV010000293.1 coordinate 6,478, forward strand.
GCCACCGATGAGATCCTTCCCAAGCTGAAAAAGGACCCGGGCTATCTGATCGCCAACGACCTCGAACTGGTCTCCGAGTCCTTTCCTCCGGGAAGCCCGGAAAGCCAAGGCGTCGGCATCTCCTGGCATGAACGCAACAGCATCCCCTGGCCGATCCGCCAAAGGGCGGGATCAGACAATGCGCTGGGACGCATCAAGTTCAACATTCCCAACAATGACGATATCTATCTGCATGACACCCCCAATCACAAAGCTTTTGCCAGGGCGCTCCGCGCCTTGTCGCATGGCTGCGTGCGCCTCGAAAAGCCCGACCAGTTGGCGCTTTATGTCTTAAGGGACAAAGACTGGTCGCAACAGAAATTGGACAGCGAAATTGACGCCGGAGCGACCAAAACGGTGGGTCTGGGCAAAACGCTTCCCGTCTGGCTTCTCTATTGGACCAATTGGGTCGACGCCGAAGGCGTTTTGCAGATT
>DATNIV010000294.1:0-5110 GCA_035604255.1 Telmatospirillum sp.
AACAGCTCAATATCGAAATCGAACGAGGTTTGGCTCCGCAAAGCGCCGTCGCGTGGGAAGCCGTGATGACCGAAAAGGGCATCCCCGCCGGCCTAGTCCTCAACGTCCCCGACGTCCTCGCGCAACCGCACATCGCGCAAAGGCGGTTACTCATGGAATTCGAGAAGGACGGTCGCGTCCAACACGTGACCCGCCCCGGCTTTCGTCTCTCCTCCGACGAAGCCGGTCCCCGGAGCGCCGCGCCGTCATTATCCGAGCACACCGCACTTTGGCTGGACAAGCTGGGATATGACGAGCAGCAGGTTCGCCAATTTCATGAAGACGGCGTGGTCTAAACTCCGCGACAAGAGCACGTAAAACTTTGGGACAATAACCGAGAATAGATATTTGCAATAAGGGGGGGCCATGCCAGCGACGACAGAACTCGGCGGTTTCGGCGCGTTGCGTCAAAAAGCCGGATTTCCCCTTGCCATTGCCATGGCCGTCGCCGTCTGGGGCTTCGGCACCCCGCATGGACTGTCGCCAGAGGGACACAAGGCGCTGGTTCTTTTCGTCGGCATCTTCGTGCTTTACATCACGGAAGCGATTCCTTTGGCCGCCTCCAGCCTGCTGGTGGTCCCGATTGGCGCACTGATGGGCGTCAGCAGCGTCAAAGGCATGCTGGAAGGCTTCTCGTCGCCGTCCACCTATCTGATCGTCGGCGCCTTCGTCTTGGCGGTCGCCATGGTCAAAACCCGGCTGGCGGAACGGATCACCTATCTCATTCTGTCGAAGATCGGCTGCTCGGCGACCCGCATCACCTTTGGCGTCACCTTGTCGAATATCGTCTTGGCGTTTCTCGTCCCCTCTTCGACCGCCCGCACGGCGATCTTGCTGCCCGTCTGCCTGTCCATCATCAGCCTGCTGGGAACCGAAGGCCGATCCAAATTCGCCGTCAATCTGCTGCTGTGCCTCGCCTTCACCAACGCGACCATCAGCGCCGGCATCCTGACGGCAACGGTCCCCAATCCGGTGACCGTCGAATTTATCGTCAAGGCCGGAGGCAAAGCGATTTCCTATACGGATTGGCTGATATTCGGATTTCCGCCGGCCCTCCTGATGACCGTCATCACCTGGATCACCCTGCAAAAGATGTTTCCGGCGGAACCGATCGACAGCGGGCGAGGACGCGAACTCATCGCCGAAGGACTCGCCTCCCTGGGCCCCATGTCCTTCGCCGAATGGCGCACGTTGTTCATTTTCCTCGCGGTGGTCCTGCTTTGGGTTTCGCAAACATGGACCGGTCTCGATACAACCCTGGTTTGCCTGCTCGGCGCCTGCGCGTTGTTCTTTCCGAAAATCGGCGTCATCGACTGGAGCGACGCCAACAAGGGCGTGTCCTGGCAAGTCGTGTTGATTTGCGGCGGCGGCGTCTCACTGGGTGACGTGCTGATGAAGACCGGCGCCGCGAAGTGGATCGCCACCGGCATTTTCACCTCCCTGGGTCTGACCGGCGCATCGGTTCTCGTCCTGCTGCTGGTCGTCATGCTGGTCCTGCTCTATCTGCACTTTGTTTTCGTCGGCACCACCGCCATGGCCACAGCGTTGCTGCCCATCGTCGCCGGCCTGGCCCAGGCGGCGGGACTTCCCCCCGAAATCCTGATCCTGCCGGCTGGCATGATCATCGGCGGCTATCCGCTGGTGATGTTCTACAGCACGCTCCCCAACATCATCGTCTATGGCAGCGGCAAGCTGACTGTCGGCGATTTCGTGCGTGTCGGCAGCGTCCTGTGCCTTCCCGCAAGCGCGATCTATGCCCTCTGCGCCGCGACCTATTGGCGGTGGCTTGGACTCTTTTGACAGAAGGAAGTCTCGTCAGTCGACGACCGGCAAAACCGCGGCAAGGTCCCGAGACATCGTCTTGAGAAGCGCGATGGCGTTTTCCTGAGCAAGACTGTCAAAGCGGCTCCTGAGGCCGGAAACGCACAATGCGCCGCGCAACCGACCGGCATGATCGATCAGTGGCACCGCAGCCGCGGCGATGTCCGGATCGCGTTCCCCCAACGAGATACAATATCCCTGCCGCCTTATCTCGGCGCCAACGGGATCTCCCCCCCCGTTGAACGCCAGCAAAACGCGGCCGCCAGCGCCTTTTTCGAGCGGCAGGCGAACGCCCTCGTCAAGATGATGGCGCATGGCCCGTGGAGAATTTTCGCGGTAGAGGCACAAGCGGTGATCGCCTTCGAGGATATAGAAACAGGCCGTTTCCTTTGTCGCCTAAACCAGCCGCTTCAAAACCGGACGAATATAACGTCCAAGATCGAACCCGCGTCGATAGAGCGAGCCGAGCCGCCACAGTTCGGGGCCGAGCCGAAAAATGCCGCCGTCGTCGCGCCAAAGAAACCCGGCGTTCTCCAGAGAAATCGCCAACCGCAAAATCGTGCTCTTGTAAAAGCCGGTCTTTTTCGAGAGATCCGCCAAGCGCATTTCCGTGCAACCTTCGTCGAAGGCCTTCAGGATTGACAGAGCTCGGTCAACGGCATCGACGCCTTCTGGAGCAGAAGTCACTTTACGTTCTCTCAAAAAACCGGTGCGCAATGACCGTCGGGAGCCAAACGAGTCCCTGTCTCACTCGGCGTTGAAGTCGGTTTCCTCGACGGGATCCTCGGGCTTGGCATCCTCAATTTCCTTGCGTCCCCGCTCCACCCAGCGGCAAGAAAAAATCGAGACCTCATAGAGCAGCAGCATCGGCAGCGCCAGACTGAGCTGGCTGGCGATATCGGGCGGTGTCAACACGGCCGCGACAATGAACACGCCAACGATCGCATAACGCCGTTTGGCCGCCAGATCGGCCGCACTGATGATGCCGACACGGGCCAGCAACGTCAGCAGCACCGGCATCTGATAGGCGACGCCAAAGGCGAAGATCAGCTTCATCACCAGCGACAGATATTCGCCGACCTTGGCTTCCAACTGAATCGGCAACTCGCCGCCGGCGGTGGCAAAGGATTCGAAGGAGAGGAAGAAGCGGAGCGCCATCGGCAGCACCAGAAAATAGACCGTCGCCGCACCCGCCAGGAACAGCACCGGTGTCGCCACCAGAAAGGGTGCGAAAGCGCGTTTTTCCTGCCGATAGAGACCCGGCGCGATAAAGGCCCATAATTGACCGACCCAGACCGGAAAACACAAGAAGGCGGCGGCAAAGGCGGCAACCTGCAGGAAGGTGAAGAAAGCCTCGGTCGGCGCCGTATAAATCATCCGCCGGTTGGTACCATGCGTCGCCAGGATGTCGGCCAACGGACGTTCGAGAAAAGCGTAGATATCATGCGCGAAGAAATAACAAAGGATGAACGCCGCGACAAAAGCCACGGCCGAAATCATCAGCCGTTTCCGGAGCTCGATCAGATGTTCGAGCAGCGGCATCTTATTGCTGTCGGGATCGTCGCTCACGGCTGGGACTCAACGGGTTTGGCGACCACAGGAGCGGCCGACGGCGCCACCGGATCGGCGATCGGCGTCGAAGCGGCGGCGGGTTCGATCAGCGTCGCAGCGGCGGCAGGCGCGGACGTGGGAACCGAAACGGCGGGTTCGCTCAAAGTCGTATCAACGGCAGGGGCGGACACAGAGACAGGGGCAGTCGGAAGGACATTTTGCGGATCGACCTGCAAAGCGGCTTCAATGGCCTTCGCGTCGATCATATTTTCCACCTTCTCCTTCAGGGCGCCGGGATTGACCGATTGAACCTGCTGGCGCACCTCATCGAGTTCGGCTTGCCGGAGCAATTCGTCGAAATTACTCTGGAACTCACCGGCCAGAAGACGCGCCTTGCGGGTCCATTGCCCCATGACACGCATGACTTTCGGCAGATCTTTCGGTCCGATGACAATCAGCGCCACAGCGCCGATGAGAGCCAGTTCAGACCAGGCGATATCGAACATAAACGCGTTCTCCGAAAGCGATCAGCGCTTCAATGCTTGACCGCTTCGTCCTTTTCGACCGTCGTCGCCGGCTTGGCGGAATCGGCGGTCAGGACTTTGGGCTGATCCCCCGCGGCCTTCTGGTCGCCCTCATCATCCTGCAAGCCCTTTTTGAAGGCCTTCACGCCCTTGGCCAAATCGCCCATGAGATTGGACACACGACCGGTACCGAACAACAACAGAACGATGGCAAGGACGACGATCCAATGCCAAATGCTGAAAGAACCCATTGTCTTGACGCCTCCAACTTGACCACCGATCCGGCGGTGCGCCGGATCATCGCAAAAGAAACCGGCTGGGGCAATGCCTGCGGCAGATCTCTTTTGATTTTGCCACAGATGCGGTTACTCGTCCTGCCCCTCATCGTCGGCAGATCCGCCGACCAGGAACGCCCCCAACGCCCGGCGCTCCAGTTCCTCCTCGTCGAGATCCTCGCCGACGTCGATCAGATCTCCGTCTTCGGCCGCCCGATTGGCGTAACTCGACAGGCCGGGGCGGGCATCGAGAAGTCCGGCCGCTTTCAATTCCTCGACTCCCGGAAGATCGTCCAAGGCGACCAGGCCGAAATGATCGAGAAAGGCCGGCGTGGTCGCCCACAACATCGGACGGCCTGGCGTTTGTCGGCGCCCGCGCGGACGGACCCAGCCCGCTTCGAACAAGACATCAAGCGTTCCTTTGGAGAGCGCCACCCCCCGGATCTCTTCGATTTCGGCTCTTGTGACCGGCTGGTGATAGGCGATGATCGCCAGAGTCTCAATCGCGGCGCGCGACATCTTGCGTTCGACATGGGATTCGACGACCAGAGCGGCCGCCAGATCCGGCGCCGTTCGAAAGGCCCAACGGTTGTCACGCCGAACCAGTTGAATGCCGCGATCCTGGTAGGTCTGTTGCAAGACCTCCAGCACTTCACCCACGTCCGCACCATCAGGCAACCGTTCGGCCAAACTGCGTTCGTCGAGAGGGTCCGCCGAAGCGAACAGCAAAGCTTCGATCAGTCGAAGCTGTTGAAAATCAACCATGATCCCCCTCACCGTCTCGGGGACTTTGGCGCGAACGCACCCAAATGGGGCCGAAGGCCCCGCCATCCTGTCGCAACTCCACTTTGCCCTGGCGACATAATTCCAAACTGGCGACAAAATGCGCCGACAACGCCG
>DATNIV010000295.1:0-3839 GCA_035604255.1 Telmatospirillum sp.
GCCCCAGGACCTGCAATCGCCCGGTTTCGTTGAGTCCGCCCAGGTCGCTGGTCTCGAACCAGCCTTCGCCATCGAGGCCGTCGCCCAGGCTGAGCGTCGGATTGACATAGCCGGCCATCACTGCGGGGCCGCGCACCCGGATGCGGCCATCGGAGGTGGTTCCGACCTCCAGGCCGGGCAGCGGTTCGCCGGCCATTCCGGGGCGCCAGTCGTCAAGGCGTGCGCAAGTGGCAACCTGAGATCCGGCTTCGCTCATGCCGTAGCTGGGGGAGATCGGCCAACCGGCGGCGGTGGCTCGCGCGGCCAGGGCGGCCGGCAAGCCGGCCCCGCCGATCAAGGCGCAACGCAGCTTCGGAGACGGTCGGCAACCGGCGTCGAGGAGTTGGGCCAGCATGGCGGGAACCAGCGAAACATGCGTGGCCCGGCCGGCCGCCAGATCGGCGGCGACCGCTTCGACATCGAAACGGGGGTGCAGCAAGGTGGTGGCCCCCGCCTCAAGGCAGCGGAAGAGGACCTGCAGACCGCCGATATGATAGGTCGGCAGGCAACCCAGCCAGACATCGCCGGGATCGATCGGCAGTCGTTGCCGCGAGGCGCGGACGGCTGCCGCCAAATTGGCGCCCGTCAGCATTACTCCCTTCGGGGTGCCGGTGCTGCCGCTGGTGGCGATGATCAGATGGACGGCGTTCGAATCGCCCCTTCGTGCGGGGGCCGCGCCGGCGAAATTGGAAATTTGATCCCAGGCGAGTCGCCGCTGCGCTGTCGCCTGTCTTGCCGGATCGTCGCCAAGGACGACGCTGACGCCGGCCTTGGCGCACAGAGCCTCGATTTGGGATACGGTCAATTTGGGATTGATGGGAAGGAACGCCAAGCCGGCGCGGGGCGCCGCCAGCGCCAGCAAGGCGAGGCTTTCGGTGCGGGTGGACACGCATCCGAGGACCTGGCCGGGCAGGAGGTCGCGCAAAGCCTGGGCCAGGCGATCGATCTGTTGGTCGAGACAGGCGAAGCGATAAGAGCGGTCTTCAGTGACGAGAGCCGTGTCCTGCGGCGAGACGGCGGCTTGACGGCGTAGCCAAGCTTCCGGCGAGGTCACGATGCTTTGGTGCCGATATGCAGGCAGGCGATGCCGAAGCCGAGATTGCGGTAACGCACATCGGCGAAGCCCGCCGCGCGGAACGTCTCGGCCAGGCTGTCCTGATCGGGAAAACGGCGAATCGATTCGATCAGATAGGTATAGGCTTCCGGCGCCTGGGCGATCCAGGCCCCCAGCCGTGGAATTACCAAGAAGGAAAAAGCGTCATAGAACGGCCGGATCAGCCAATGAGGCTTGGAGAACTCGAGACACAAAAGGCGTCCGCCCGGTTTCAACACCCGATGCATTTCGGAAAGCGCGGTTTCGAGATGGGTCACATTGCGGATACCGAACGAGATCGTCACGGTTTCGACAGCGCCATCCGCGAACGGGAGCGCCTCGCCTTCTCCGGCGACCCAGGAGACATGGGCGGTGTCGGCACGAAGGCGACCGGCCTTCATCATCGCCAAGCTGGGGTCGCAAACCACCACCTGCCGATCCGGTCCGGACATCTGCGCGGCGATATCTCCGGTTCCTCCGGCGAGGTCGACGACCAATTGGCCCGGCGCGGTTCCCGCCGTTTTAACCAGAAGTCGCTTCCACAGGCGGTGAATGCCCAAGGACGTGAGATCGTTCATCAGGTCGTAACGCCCTGCCACAGCAGTGAAGACGTTGCGGATGCGATCGCGGCGCTCATCAGGCTGTACCTGGCTGAACCCGAAACTGTTGTCGAGTTTGGTCATGCTCACATGGAACGTTGAAAGGATGAGCTTAGCGTGCCCGATGCGTGGGCTTCGAGCAAGTCTCAATCTCATCGCTGGTTGGTATTACTTTTCCGGCGCGACGCGTGATCGTCTGTCTTTAGGTTGAATTGGTGCGCTCATTGTATTTCATGTAGGATGGGCCTTGGCATTCTTGGGTATGCTCTGATGAAACGCGTGGGACCTGCGGATGAAAGCAGCGGCGAAGATTGCTGTGGTCTATATGACCCTGTCCATCGTTTGGGTTGGTGGGTCGGACTGGATATTTTCTCATTTGTTCCCGGCACAATTCCCTGAGATCAGTCTTTACAAGGGATGGATCTTTGTCGTGGTCACGGCGATCTTGCTTTATGGACTGATGCAGGGCGAAGCCGGAAAAAGAGACAGAATTGAAAGCGATCTGCGCGCCTTGGCGATTAACGATCCCTTGACGGGGCTGCTCAATCGCACCTGCTTCATCGAGAATTTGGAAAGAGCGATCGCTCTGGCGGATCGGAACGGTTCGCCAATCGGGGTGATTTTTCTCGATCTCGATGGCTTCAAAGTGGTGAACGATCGCTACGGGCATCATGTCGGCGACGAGTTGCTGGTCGAGGTTGGCAATCGATTGCTCGAACTCACCCGCGCGGCCGATAGCGCCGCACGCTTCGGTGGCGATGAATTCGTCCTTCTGGTTCATGACGACGCTGACGGTGTCGAGACGCTCGCCCGGCGCCTTGTCGAAGCGATGCGCCGCCCGTTCATGTTGCGGGGAGGCTGTGTTTCCGTCACGGCGAGCGCCGGATATGCGCTCTATCCGGAGCATGGGCGGCAGGGCAAACAACTGCTTCGCGCCGCCGACATGGCGATGTATCGCGTGAAGGGAAGCGGCAAAGATGACGTTGGCGCCGCGTCCTTCTTCGAAGGGGCGTCCCCTTTTTCTCAGTCGGATGACAACGGCGTCGTTCTTTAGCCCGTCGTTACCTGAGCGACGCCGAATGCGGTGACGGCGACCCTGGAGCGACAACGACGAGGGCGGGAGATTATTTGAAAAATGGAGCCTTGGAATTACAACTCATCAAGGTATCATCGCGATGATGGTAGGGGACGTTATTTAAGGTGGGCTTCCCGCAGATGGCAGGCACGCGAACCCTCGTTTGGCCGATGCCCTAAGCCTTGTCAGTCGGCGCCAGAGATTTCTCGATCTAAAGTCACAATTTTTTTGTGGATTAATTAATTCCAATCTGGTAGTCACGATGCCGTAATCTGCGGGTGAAACACCGACGTTGATCCCCTTTGCCGACTTGGCCCTTTTTCGTCATTCGTGGCGTGACGGGGCGGTCATCCCCCACTGGAGACGTTCATGTCCAGCTCTGTCGTCACTCCCGAGAAATCGGCATTGCCTCAGAAGACATCTGCCTACTTGGATTGGGTGCAGATGTTGTCTGGCGCCGCGCTGATCATATTCATGTGGACCCACCTGTGCTTGGTTTCCAGCGTCATCATCAGTCCAGCCGTGATGAACGCCATTGCGTGGTTCTTCGAAGCGACCGGCTTGGTCTATGTCTTTGGCCCAGGCATTTTCGTGATTTTCCTCATGCACTTTGTTCTCGCTGCGCGGAAAATCCCGTTCACGACCAAGCAGCAGACGACCATGTGGGCCAATGCCAAGCGTATGCACCACCAGGACACTTGGTTGTGGATCGTGCAAGCGGGAACAGCCATGGTGATCCTGATCATGGGCGCCGCCCACATCTGGGTGGTCTTGACCGATCTGCCGATCACCGCCGCGAAAAGTGCCGCGCGTATTCAAGGGGGCGCTTGGCTCATCTATTATCTCGTGCTGCTGCCTCTGGTTGAACTTCATGTGGGGATCGGATTTTATCGGATCGCGGTGAAGTGGGGCTTCCTGTCCCGCGCCAGTCGCAAGGGATTCCATGCCAAAGAAAATATGCTGACCATCATCATGATCAGCATCGGCTTGGTCACCCTGGCGCGCTTCATGTTCCTCACCATTCATTAAGGAC
>DATNIV010000296.1:0-2957 GCA_035604255.1 Telmatospirillum sp.
CGCCGCCGTGACTCCGATCGAGGCAATCGAAACGGTGCCCCTGTTCGATGCGCCGGGACGCGTGCTCGCCGAGACTTTGATCGCTCGAAGAACGGTTCCTCCGGCTGATAATTCTGCTGTCGACGGATATGCCGTGCGCGCGGCCGATCTGGTCGCGCCCGAAGTTCGGCTGCCGATCGGGGGGCGGATTGCCGCGGGTCAAATGTTGGGGCGTCCGACCAGGTCCGGTGAAGCGCTCCGGATCTTTACCGGAGCGCCAATCCCCGAGGGTGCCGATACCGTCATTTTGCAAGAGAACGCGCGCCTCGAAGAGGGATCTGTTTGGCTTCCTGTGGTCGAGAAGGGCGCCAATGTCCGTCCGGCGGCGGAAGATTTTCGGCAAGGCGACGTTATTCTCACGGCGGGCAAACGGTTGTTGCCGCAAGATGTCGGGCATGCGTCTTCGGCCGGTTATTCCGTGCTGCCGGTGCGTCGCCGTCCCCGCGTCGCCCTGTTCGCCACCGGTGACGAGGTTCGTGAGCCCGGCGGTCCGGTCGAACCGGGAACCATCGTCAATTCGAACAGCTATGTTCTGCACGCCTTGTTGCGCCGCTTAGGCTGCGAGCCTTTGTATCTTGGCATCATCAAAGACCGCGAGGATCTCTTGAGGGACGCCTTGGCCAAGGCCGCAGACGACGGTGTCGACGCGATTTTGACGACCGGCGGCGTGTCAGTGGGGGAAGAAGACCACGTTAAAGCCGCTGTCGAGGCGTTGGGTTCGCTGCATTTCTGGCGTATCGCCATCCGGCCCGGACGGCCATTGGCGTTCGGCCGGATCGGCGCCGTCCCTTTCATCGGGTTGCCGGGCAACCCGGTTGCCGCCATGGTGACCTTCCTGATGTTCGCCCGACCGATGCTGCAAAAGATCGCCGGCTGCTGTCCTGCGCCGATTCAGCGCTATCCGGTCGAGGCGGATTTCGACTTTGCCAAGAAAGCGGGGCGTCGGGAATGGTTGCGTGGCCATCTCGCCGATCAGGACGGCCGTCTGGTGGCCAGACGGTTCCCCAATGAAGGCTCGGGGATCTTTACGTCGATGGTGGCCTCTAGCGGTTTGATCGAATTGACCGAAGAGATGGGATCGGTGAAACCTGGCGATATCGTCGACTATCTGCCCTTTTCTGAACTGCTTGGGGTCTGAGCCAGGTTAACGATTGAATTCATGGGCTTTTGGCAAATCGGCAATGGAGAGCGCCGAAAAACTTGTCATGCCGGCGTTCGCGTCATAATATCCATGAAATTTATATGGGTTTATCGAGGGGCTTCGAGCCCGAGGAAATCAGTGGCACGCCGATGCGTTTTTGACGACGCCGGCGATACCTTGTTTTTGCGCATGTCAGGAAAAGGAACGTTTGCATGGACCGTGACCGCATCCGTATGGCCTCCTTGGAGAGCAAAATCGTAACTGCCGAAGTCGCCGCGTCTTTTATTAAGGACGGCATGACCATCGGCATGTCCGGTTTCACCAAATCCGGCGACGCCAAGGCTCTTCCCGCGGTTCTGGCGGAGCGGGCCACGCGCGAACATCTCAAGATCAGTCTGCTGACGGGGGCCTCGGTCAGTGACGAAATCGACAGCCTGCTGACCAAAGCCGGTGTCATTGCCCGACGGATGCCCTATATGGGCGACCCGACGCTCAGAAAGGCGATCAACGCCGGCGAAGTCATGTATGTCGATCAGCATCTTTCGGAAACCGTCGAACTGCTGCGCGGCCATCAGATCAAGGGGATCGACGTGGCGATCATCGAAGCCGCGGCGATCACCGAAGAGGGCGGCATCATTCCGACCACATCGGTCGGCAACTCGGCCAGCTTCGCCATTTTCGCCGACAAGATCATCGTCGAATTGAACATGGCGCAGCCGCTCGGTCTCGAAGGGCTCCACGATATCTATATCCCGACGCTGCGGCCGACCCGCGAACCCGTTCCGGTCGTTGCGCCCGATTCCCGCGTCGGTCTGCCCTATATTCCGCTGAATTATCCCGGTTTGCCGATCAACCCGGACAAGATCGCCGCCATCGTCATCACCAACAAGCGCGACAATGCCGTCAAGCTGGAGCCGGCCGACGACGACACCAACGCGATCGCCAGCCATCTGATCGAATTCCTCAAGCATGAGGTGAAGATGGGGCGGTTGACCAATCGTCTGGCGCCCCTGCAGTCCGGTGTGGGGGCCGTGGCCAACGCCGTGTTGCACGGTTTCATCGAAGGGCCATTCCACGACCTCACCATGTATTCCGAGGTGATTCAGGATTCGGTGTTCGATCTGGTCGATTCGGGCAAGCTGACCTTCGCCTCGGCCACCGCCTTTTCGCTGACGCAGCCCTGCTGGGATCGCCTCTTCGCGAATTTCGACAAGTACAAGAAGCATATGCTGTTGCGCCCGCAGGAGATCAGCAACCATCCCGAGGTCATTCGCCGTCTGGGCTTGATCGCCATGAATACGGCGCTGGAAGCCGACATCTATGGCAATGTCAATTCGACCCACGTCGGCGGCACGCATATGATGAACGGTATCGGCGGTTCGGGCGATTTCGCCGGCAATGCCTATCTGACCACCTTTGTGACCAAGTCCATCGCCAAGAACGGAAAAATCTCGTCGATCGTTCCCATGGTGAGCCATGTCGATCATCCCGAGCATGACGTCGATCTTCTGGTGACCGAGCAAGGGCTGGCCGATCTGCGCGGTTTGGCGCCGCGCGAACGGGCCAAGGTCGTCATCGATAACTGTGTCCATCCGACCTATAAGGACGCGCTCCGCGACTATTATCGCGAAGCGTTGACGCGCGGCGGACATACGCCGCATGTCTTGGAAAAGGCCTTCTCCTGGCACACGGCCTTCTCGCAGACCGGAGACATGCGGAACGCGAAATAGGCAATTGCCGGGCGGTCGCCGCGCGTTCGTAGCGGCTGGCGGCTGGA
>DATNIV010000297.1:0-7138 GCA_035604255.1 Telmatospirillum sp.
AGAAGAACCTTGAGTCCCGCCAGGCTTTCGATAGCATTGATAATGCGGGGCAGCATGCCCTTTTGACGGCAAGTCAGAAGATAATCGCGCAGCGCCGGGTCATAGATGTCGAAATAATGGTTCATTAATGACGATGAGGAAAAAACAACGTCATCGGTGAAATGGATGGTGCCGCCATTGGCTTCGACCGCGCGTTGCTCTTCGGCGATCATGCCGGTGACGTCTTTTTCGGCGTCGGCGTATTCCATCCCTTTGACATAGATGCTGGGTTTGAGCGCTTCGATGACGGGGATGGCTGTGGCGGCGTGACTGATCACCACGGCATCGACGGTCGACAGGGCGGCCAGCATTTCCGCGCGTGCCTCGGCGGGGAAGACCGGGCGGCCGGGACCTTTGTTGACATGGGCGTCGGCGGTCACCGAAACGACCAGGAAATCGCCGGTTTCACGCGCTTCCTGGAGGTGGCGGAGATGTCCCAGATGGACGAGGTCGAAAACCCCGTGCGCCAGTACGACCCTCTTGCCCTGGTCTTTCAGAAGGGCGGCCGTTTGGGCGATGTCAGCCAAACCCACGAGTTTGTTGTTTGCGGTCATGCGCCACGCCCCAGGTATTTGAACCAGTCCCGGGTTGCTTCTCCAATTTTTTCCACCGTCCATAATGGAGCCTCTTTCCAATAGTCGATAGTCCCCAAGAGGCGTTCCACGCCTTCTTCGAGAGTTATCCGCGGACGCCAGTCGAGCCGACTCTGGATTCGTGAGGTATCGGCGAACGTGCAGGCCGGTTCCCCCGGGCGTTTGGGGATGTAGGTGACATCGCCACCCAGCAATTCCACCAACCGGTTGACACTATAAGTGTTGTCGGACCCGACGTTCATCGGCAGGCCGACGACGTCGCTCTGCGCCGCGGCGACGAAGGCTCTGGCGACGTCACTGACGAATGTGAAGTCTCGCGTTTGCGTTCCATCTCCGACAACCGTGTAAGGGTGCCCTGCAAGTTTCTGGGCGAGGAACACGCCGAAGACCGCGCCATAGGTCCCGGACGTGCGGGAGCGGGGGCCGTAGACGTTGAACAGGCGCAAGGACGTGGCTGGGAGGCCGTAGGTCTTGGCCCAATGCATCACATAACTTTCGCCCACCCATTTGGTCAGGGCATAGGGATACATCGGTCTGATTTCCGCCGTTTCCGGCGTCGGGTAAACGTCTGGGATCCCGTAGCAGGAGGAGGACGCGGCGTAGATGAAGCGCTTGACGCCGGCGGCACGGGCCGCCTCCAGCACCGCCAGAGTGCCATCGACATTCGCGCGATGGTAAGGACCCGGCTTTTGAATCGAAGGGACGATGTCGGCCAGGGCCGCCAAATGAAAGACCCAATCGGCATCTTTAAAATAAGGCGAAAGGTCGCTTTCGACGATGTCCGCTTCATGGACCGTGAGTTGGGGATGGCTTGAGAACGCCGCTAAATTTTCAATACGGCCGGTGGAGAAGTTGTCGATAACAACGACGTCTCCCCCCATGGGGAGAAGCTGTTCGACAAGATGGCTACCGATGAAGCCCGCTCCACCTGTGACAACGCATTTGACCATGCGAGCATCTACCCTCAAATGCGACCTGACGGCGTTCGTCGTCGCAAAAATCGTTCACTGAATTTGAGTGCTGTAACAGTTTAAGATCTTGATCGTTAAACAAACCTTATCGTGACGCCCATAAATGCGGTTACCGGAACGGGTTACTCGCCACAGCCCTGATCTCGGAGCCATTGCATGAGCATATGCCCGACGACGAGTTGCAGATCTTCGGAAATCTGCATGTCGTTTACGGCGAAATGGAGCGCATGATCCGCCGATTGTTTGGCTTTTCCACCCGAAAAACCGAGAATCGCCCAACTGCGCATTCCTATGCGTCGAGCCTCGTCGAGAGCCGAGAGAATATTCGGTGAGTTGCCGCTTCCCGACAATACGATCAGAAGATCGCCGGGATTGGCCAAGCTCGCCAGCTGCCCCGAAAAGATATTTTGGTAACCGTCGTCGTTGGCCAGGCAAGTGAGGACCGAGACGTTGGCCGGCAACGCCTGGATGCGGAGGCCTCGCCCTTCCTTCTTGGCGATGCCATAGAGCAGATCGTTGGCGATGTGCAAAGCGTTGGCGGCGCTGCCGCCATTGCCGCAGACAAAGACCTGACGCCGTTCCCGCCAGCAGGACTGAAGGTCTTTGGCCAAGGCGCCGATGCTTTCCCAATTGGCTGCAGCCAGGGTCTCTCTCAGTTTTTCTGCGTAGTTTTGAAAGTCCGGGGCGATCCGATCCGAAATAGTCATTGGGCCTCCATGCGAGTCATCCGCTTCAGTGCCAGGATATGCATCGCAAGAGGTCTCCTCAGCTACGGGTTACAGCAGTCCGGTTTTCAGAAGATCGTGCAGATGGACGATGCCGACGGGGCGGTCGTCTTCGGTGACGAAGACGCTGGGAATGGTATAGGTCGCCATGATCCGGGCTACGTCGGCCAGGAATGTATCGGGGCTGACACGTTTCGGGTTCTTGATCATGACGCTGCCGACGGGACGGTCGAGGAGTGTCGGGTCGAGGCATCTGCGCAAATCACCGTCCGTGAAAATGCCGACAAGCAGGCCCCTGTCGTCCAAAACACCGACGCACCCAAATCGCTTGGCGGTCATCACGACGATCCCTTCCCGGATCAGTGTGTCCATCCGCACGATCGGCAGTTCATCTCCCTTGTGCATCACGTCGCGCAATTGCAGCAATTGATGTCCTAAGCGGCCGCCCGGATGAAAGTCGTGGAATCTCTCGGCGGTAAATCCGCGGCGCCGCATCAGCGTCACGCTCAGCGCGTCTCCCAATGCCAGCATCATCGTCGTGCTGGTGGTCGGCGCCAGTTGGAGCGGGCAAGCCTCGGGAATGGCTGGGAGTTTCAGAAGAACGGTTGCTGCGCGGCCGAGCGAACTGTCCGGTTCCCTGGTGATGGCGATCAGGGGGACGGCGAAACGAAGGCAATAGGATACGATGTTGGCCAATTCGGCGCTTTCGCCCGAAGCGGAAAGGGCTATCACGATGTCCGACCCCGTTAGCATGCCAAGATCGCCGTGACTGGCCTCCGCCGGGTGCAAAAAGAAGGCCGGGCTTCCCGTTGATGAGAAGGTTGCCGCGAGCTTCTTGCCCACCAAACCGCTCTTTCCCATGCCGGTGACGACGATCCGTCCCGCGACCTCGAGCAACTTATCGATTGCTTCTGCGAAAGGTGGGCCAATGGTTTCAGCCAAAGCCAACAGAGCTTGCCCCTCTTCGCGAAGGACTCGCTTGCCTTCTGCAAGGACATCGACAGCGGGCGTTGGAGTTAGCACTGTCATTGCATCCGTTCCGTGATTCGCTTTTCGCCGGCGGTCATCCGTGGGGAGGGTTGATCACGAGAACCCGATATCGACGAGGCGCAATTTGCCAAAGGGCAAGCCACACCCGTCAATATCGAGCAATTTCATTAACGAGTATTTAACCGGCCCTTCTCAGGGTGTATCGATGCGTGAGATCAGCAGTGGCGGTCTCATGCCACTCGTCTTTGCGGAGCGAAATTGATGACGGCCGAGACAGTCCTTTCCCCGAGCGCCTTGATCAGCGAAAAGCGTATTGCGTCAGTCTCATTCGCCCTTTTCGGCACTTTGCTGCTCCGAAAATGCACGACGATCGAAGGCGTTTTTGAACGGACGTTGCATTACGCCCCGGTGCCGGAGCGGATGAAGCATCTGGTGGAATCGTTCGTTCAGCATCGCACCCTGGCGCAAAACATGTTGCGCATCAATCGAACCGAGGGGAGCGCGGGAACCGGCGTCTCCATGGTGTCGGGTATATCGATCGAGGCGATTTACGATCGGTTTGCCGTGCATGCCCTTAATCTGCCTCGCTCGATACGGCCGAAACTGGTCGAAGCGGAACTCAAGGCGGAACAGGAGCTTTGTTTCGTCAATCCCGATATTCGGGATTTGTATCTTGAGGCGCGCCGACAAGGCCGTCGTGTCGGTATCGTCGCGGAAACCCATTGGTCGCCCGATCGGTTGCGGATCTTGCTGGCTGCCGTGGCGCCCGACCTGTCCTTCGACTTCATCTACACCTCGGCTCAGCCCGAAGTCACCACGACGGGGGGCTTGTTCAAATATTATCTGAAGTCGGAAGGGATCAGGCCGCGCCAGGCGGTCCATATCGGCATCGACGAAGATACCGTCGAACAGTCGACCGGTGGCATCGCATTGGTTCCTTACGCTTTGCCCGACGATCCCTGGGCGTCCCATCACCCGCGGGAGGAAGCGGCGGCTCGGTTGCTGGGGATGTCGGACAGCGGATTCCACTGGCGTCTCGATGGGGGCTTACGTCTGTTGCGGCGTGTGGCTCTGGCCGAAACGCACCCCACCTTTCCGCACCACGGAATCGGCGCCGCCGTCTTGGGGCCGGTGATGGTGGGATTCCAACGCCATATCGAAAGGCGATTGGCCGAAATCGCCGGACCGGGCCGGCAGATGAAGGTCTTGTTTCTCGCCCGTGACGGTTATCTGCCGATGCGGATCTGGAGCGCGGCCGGTGTCGGTCGGGCCGAATATGTGGAAATCAATCGCCGCATCGCGATGATCGCCGGGTCCGAGGGGGTGGGGGGGATGGATACCCTCGTCGGATTGATTTCATCGATGCCTTTCGTCAACGCCATCGGGATCGAGCAACTTTTCAAGATCCGCTTGCCGGCAAAGTTGCGGGCGTTCTTCGACGAACAGAAAAACGGTTTGGCTACCGGCGAGCGCTTCGCCGCGGTGATGACGCGTCTGATCGGTCGCAAGACCTTGAAGAAACTCAGCGATAATCTGCGCGCGGCCTTGCTGGAGTATCTGGACATCAAATTGGAAGGTCTGGAGACCTGCACGGATATGGTGTTGGTCGATATCGGCTATACCGGAAATATCCAAAAAGGTCTGCGTCGGGTCTTCGATGTCGAAGGGCGACCGATCCGCTTGCACGGCATCTATCTGATGCCGCATGGCGAAAGCTTTGTGGAACTGCCCGACGAAGACACCGTCAGCGGCTATTTCGACGATACGGTGATGACGCCCGCGGCAAAACGCGCCTTGATGCGCGACGCGCCGCTGCTCGAAGAGTTCTGCTGCGCGCCGGTGGGCTCGGCGCGCGGCTATGACAAAGGGCGCGAGATTCGCGAAGACGATGTGCGCGTGCCGCAAGAAATCTCCTTCTGCCTGGAAATGCAGGACGAATGCGTGCGCTACCACGACGCCTTCCGGGACGCGATACGCCGTTTCGGGGTCGATCCGCTGGCCGATTTCGACACGTACCGCGTTTGGACGGCGGCAATTCTCAGCCGCTTCGTGATGATGCCGACTGCGTTGGAGTGCCAGACCTTTGGCCCCTTGCTGCATGATGTCAGCCTGGGATCAAAGGGGTTGATCGCCACGATCACCACGGCTGACATCAAAAACCTGATGGGAGCCTTGCCCTTTCCCTCGGTGTGCAGCATTCACCATCCCCCGGTCTGGTTGGGGGGGAGTCTGGCGGCGCATACCGCCGCGGCGGGATTTTCCTATGCGGTGACCGGCTTTGGCTTGGGAACCGACGATTTCTTCCGCGACGTCGAGGTCGGCGACTTCGAGGCGACGCTCATCAAGGATGAGCGCCTGATTCCAGTGCCGGTGTCGGCCATGTTGACCCCCTTCGGAGACATTCGGTTGCGGGTTCCCGTGCTCAACAAGGATGGCGGCTGCCTGATCGCCTTGCCGCTCAAGGGGCCGCTGTCGCGCGGCGTGGTTCGGTCGCTGATCTTACAGGGCGGCGAAGACATCACCGAAGCCACGACGACGCGTTATGGCGAGCGGCAGCCGTTGGAAAAATTGCAGGCGGTGGGGGCCATGCTTGACGGCAATTTTTTCCGCGCCGCCGAGCAGGAGGCCTATCTCCTGGTGACGGCGCCGGCGTTCGAGCAGGCGATCAGCGTCATGACCGTTCTGATTACGCCACTTTTTGACGATTGAACGCTTAAGAGTGCTTCCACAGACGCTTGTCGTCCGGGATGGGGCAGGCGCGATGGCGCTGGGCCAACTTCTGACGGAACCATTCCTTATAATCCGCCACTCCTAAGAGATCGGCGGCTTCAAGGTCGTCCTCGACCGCCGCTTCGAGATAGATGTCGAGATTGGTGAGGTCGGGCCGGGGCAGCGCCCCGCGCCGATAATCGGCCCACATCTTGGCATAGAGCTTTTCCAGGCGACGGGCCAGCAGATCGGTGTCGAACAGCGCGCAACTGTTCCGCCCCTCTTCCAACTGCGTCTTGTAGCGCAGGACCTTTTCCGGATTGTGGCCAAGGTCAACCGCGAGCGCGACATAGTCTTCGGGCGTCGTGCACACCAGATCGGGAAGGCCGGCGGATCGGGCCAAACTGCCGCAAACGCGGGAGGCGAAGGAATTTCCCGACAGGGTAATGATCGGCACTCCCATCCAAAGCGCGTCGGACGCGGTGGTGTGGGCTCCGTAAGGGTAGGTATCGAGAAAAACGTCCGCGAGTGGATAACGGGCCAGGTGATTCGGGCTGGACATCCACTCGCCGAACACCAGCCGTTCCGCTGCGATCCCATGGCTGGCGGCAAGGCCCGCCAAATAGAGATTGGTTTCCTCGTCGGTGTCGAGCAGCCAAAGCACGCTGTTGGGAACTTGCCGAAGGATGCTCATCCACAATTCGAAAATCTTCCGGCTGATCTTTTGCGTCCAGTTGAAACAGCAATAGACCATCGCGTCTTCGGGCAAGCGGGCGTCCTGACGAGAAGGGCGGACGGGCGAGACCTGGCGCTTGCGGTCGTTGGGCTGGTAGCACGGCAAGCGAACCACTTTTTCCGAGACGAAAATTTCGTGGCCCTCTGGGATGATCCAGTCGTCAGCAATGATGTAGTGATGATAGGGCGTGGCCATCGTTCCCGGAAAGCCGAGCCAGTTGACGATGATGGGGGCCGGGCGCATCGCGCAGATTTTGGTGCGCGACCCTTTGGTGTTGCCGTTCAGATCGACCAGAATGTCGATGCCGTCGGCTTGGATTTGGCGGGCCGCCGCTTCGTCGTCCATGCCGTTGATGTCGACCCAGCGATCGGTTGA
>DATNIV010000298.1:0-6530 GCA_035604255.1 Telmatospirillum sp.
GTCCGAGTCATCCGTCGGTTTCCTGCGGATGACGAAACCCTGCAAGGCCCAACCGATCAGGCATGGGGTCAGACTGAAGAAAAAAACACCGGACAGGCCGAAAACGATCAAACGCAGCATTGGGTCGGGAGCCGAATCGAAGGTGCCGACGGCCCATAACATCGGCGTCGCAAAAATGACGGACATAGCCCCTGGCAGAGCTAGTCTCGTCCAACCGTTTGAACGAGTCAGGGAAATGCGTGTTTCAGCCATGGCGACCTACCTTTGAGGTTTAGGATCACCCGACTCGGAGACCTCCGACGGATGAATTATTCTCCCTCAATCTTCCTC
Organism: Telmatospirillum sp.; assembly: GCA_035604255.1. Taxonomy (GTDB): domain Bacteria; phylum Pseudomonadota; class Alphaproteobacteria; order Rhodospirillales; family Magnetospirillaceae; genus Telmatospirillum. Next base: position 331 of record DATNIV010000298.1, read on the forward strand.
ATCATAAACATAATGGGCAGCATTGGCAGTCCTCGTTTAAGGAGGTCCGAAAAACTTTCCGTCTTTTTTGAAACCGACGACGCTCCAGGTCCCCACTGTTTACAATTTTACTCAAATTGTCGGAGACGATGGGACAAGAGACCGACAAGCGTCGCCACGTCACCTTGTGATGACATGGCGACGCTCGACTCGGCGAAGAAGAATGCGCTCAGCCGATTTGGGCTCGCCAGGCGTCGTAAAGCACCGACTGTCCAAACTCGATCATATCGGCGGAAATAATGGTTCCGGCCGGCACATTGCACCGCAGAGGCTTATTGGACGCCAGATAGTAAGGCGCCAAAGAACGAGTCTCGTCACCGGCGGGTAGCAACAGGGCTTCACCGCCTTCGATCGCATGATGGTGACCGCCCATCTTGAGGACCTCACCCGCCATGAAGTCGCGGGTGGTGCGAACCACCATCACCGCATGCACGGCCTGATCGGCAGCGCCGGACGGCCGATTGTGCAAGACCGCCGAGAATAGCGAGATCGGTGTTTCCAGACCCATGATGTGATAAGGCAGATAGAGGCAGGCATATTTGCCATTGCGGCTGACCACATGCCCCTTCTGGCGCAACAGGTCCCAGGACGGGGCATCGGTGCAACGGACGACGACGAACACGCCGCCGCCGAAACTCGGCTCGTCGGCGCGGCGCAGACAGTTGAAGACATCGACGACACCGGTGCGTTTCAGGATTCCCCCATCCTCTTCGGGGATGAAAACGTCAGCCAGTTCGGTGATATGGCACATCGGATAGCTCATTTCGTCGCGCGCCGGGATGAGTCCGGTCGAATTGGCCACCACATTCATTTCGCAATAATCGGGGGTCGCGCTCTGCGGCAACGCCGCCAACGCCGCCGCACGCGCCGCCAAGCGTCCGGGAATGTCGTCGCCCAAGTCCCACAAAGCCTCCAGACCCGACGCGGGGATCGTCTGGTCGACGTAGTGAATTTCGCGGGAGGCGGCATCGAAGATATAGTCATATTCGCTCGATTTCCCGGCGGCGACGACGTCGAAACCGAGAAGGCGCGCCCAACTGACAAGACCGATCAGATTGCTCGGCTGGTCGCCGTCGGCGGTGGTGTAGACGACATTGTGGCTACGGGCCAACCGATTGAGTTCAGGCCCCACCACCGAATCGCTTTCCTTGGAAACCATGGCGACATGGACACCCCGCTTGAGCGCATTGATGGCGATGGTGGCGCTGATTTCGGGTTGCCCGGTCGCCTCGACGACGATATCGAAGGCGGCGGCATCAAGCAGAAGATGGTCTTGAACGATGACGATCTTGCCCTGCGCCTGGGCCTGACGAACCGCCTCGCGGTCGGCGCAAACCAGATAGGATTCGGCCTTGAAGCCGAGTTCGTCCAAAAGCCCGACGGTGCCCTCGGCGTCGAGATCGCACAGAGCCGTCACCTCGAGTCGCGGAATGACGCGGCATTGGGCCAACAATGTCCGTCCGAACCCTCCCTTGGCGCCGGTCAGCGCCATCCGGATCGGGCGGGTTTGAAGCTCCGAGAACAGTAGTTCGTAATTCATCTTTTCGTTCCTTTTGAAACCTATGGGCGCGCCAGGGGCGCCCGCTATCCGACGATCGCGTTCACCGCCAATATTCCGATCAGTCCGAGCACCGACTGGAGAGAGACCAGCAGCGTCCAGCTTTTCAGGGTTTCGGCCACGGAAAGCTGGAAGAATTCCTTGAACAGCCAAAAGCCCGAATCGTTCAGATGCGACAGCATCAAGCCACCGGTGCTGGCGGCCAGGACCAGGAGTTCCAGGTTGGTGCCTGGCTGCAAAGCGGCGATGGGAGCGACGATACCGGCGGCTGTCACCGTGGCGACGGTGGCCGAACCTACGGCGATCCGCAGCACGGCGGCGACTCCCCATGCCAGGATCAAGGGCGACAGATTCCACTGCATGGCGCCTTGCGCGATCAGGTCACCGACATGGGTGGCGATCAACATTTCCTTGAGACCGCCGCCGGCGCCGACCACCAGGATGACGTTGGCGCCGGGGGCCAGACTTTTGCCCAGCAGTTTTTGAATGCCCTTGAGATCGATCCCCGAGCGCAAACCCAGGGCGAAAATGGCGAACAGCACGGCAATCAACAGCGAAACGATGGGGTCGCCGATGGTCTCGGCGATTTCATGACTCATCCCCGACGCCGGCAACAGCGGTCGTAGCGCGGTTCGCGCCATCATCAGGCCGGGCGGCAGCAGGATGGTCAACAAGGCCAACCACAGTGCCGGAGCCTGCTTGTCACCGTCGGCCGGTTTGCTTTGGCCCAGGGCCATCAAAGGGCTGGCGTTCAAGTCGATGGGATTGGGAAACCACCGCATCACCACGCTGGTGAGCAGCGGCCCCGAAATGACCGCAACGGGAATGGCCAACAGAAAACCGTAGAAAACCAGTCGGCCGGCATCGGCATGAAAGGCCGCCATCGCCAGCGTTGGCGACGGATGCGGCAGCAGCAAGCCGTGGGAGACGTAAAGACCGGCCGCCATCGGCAATCCGACCCACAACAAATGACTGTTGGTCCGTTTGGCGATGACATAGGTCAATGGAACCAGCATGACGAAGCTGACATCGAACAGATGCGGCATGCCGATCAGCAACGCCGCCGCGCAGACCGAGGTGGGAATCCAGCGCTTCGAGCCGAAACCGACGAAAGCGTTGGCGATTCTGTCGGCACCGCCGGAATTGAGCAGCAGGCCCCCCAACATGCAGCCCAGTCCGATCACCAGTCCGACCGAACTCAAAATACCGCCGAATCCTTTTTCGAACGTTTTGATGACATTGGTCGGCGCCAGACCGCTGGCGATTCCCAAAAAACCCGCCGCGATGATCAGAGCCGGAAACGGATGCAGCTTGAGCCGCGTAATCAGCAGCACCAGCAAGACGATCGCCAGTGCCGAAATGACAATTTGCGTGACAACCGGAGTCATGATTGGGTTCCTCCCCCTCTCAATATTTCTCTCGACCGGAGGACACCGCAGGCCGCGTGGTCTGTGGTGTCTGGCCCCATATATGGCATACCAAAAATATGGAAACGCCCTTACATTTGGAACTAAAGCCCCTTAAGAAATGGCTTATATTATTGTTTTAGTTTATTTTTTATCGGAAAATGACAGAAACGCCCTTCCGTCCTTTCGTCATCACAAATGGTATACCAAAAATCGGAGCGCGTGCAAGAGACGGAAACCGGCGGGCCCGATAATTTGCCCCGTTGGGCAGAGGACCGAGATCGGGATATGGTGGGGCCCGGGTAGATAGGAACGAACGCGAAACATGACCTTGATTGATTTTCCCCGCCCCTACGACGACTCACCCGATGAACGGTGAGGAGATGGACCAGGACGCCGCCGGTCTGGCGCCGCGCGATCTGTTGTCACAGCAGATCGCCTTGCGTCTGCGCACGATGATCGCCACCGACGCGTTGAAACCCGGCGAGCGATTGCGCGAGCGCACGCTGGCCGAAAGACTTGACGTTTCGCGCACGCCGTTCCGCGAAGCCCTGAAGATCCTGGAAAGTGACGGACTCGTGACCCTTCTGCCCAATCGCGGCGCCGTGGTAACCGTCCTGTCGGCTCGTGATGTTCAGGAAAAGCTCGACGTTCTCAGCGTTATCGAAGGATTTGCCGGCCACCAGGCCTGCCTGAACGCCAGCGAGCAGGAAATCGCCGAGATTCGCGCCCAGCATCACGAAATGTTGGCGGCCTATGAACGGCGCGATCGCCAAACCTATTTCAACATCAATCAGGCCATCCACGCCGCCATTGTCGCTGCGGCGCACAATCGCACATTGGAAAATGTATTCCGGCAGATCAACCGGCAACTTTTCCGCTACCGCTATCAGGGCAGCGTCAATACCGACATCTGGCACACGGCGATCGACGAACACGACAGGATCATCCAAATGCTCAGCGCCCGCGACGGCGAGAACCTGTCGGACCTGTTGCGAGCTCACGTCAGCAGCACTTGGAGAAAGATCGATTGGGACGCGTTGTCTCTGTCTCGAAATACGGCCACGCCCCCGTGACACCGCCCTTCAGGCGCCACATTTCCCTGCGACTTTAGCGCTTGCCGACATCGACCGAGATAATCGTCGCCTTATGAGGTCTCGCCCATGCCCATTCCTGTCGAGACACTCGTCCTTGGCCGCCTCGCCTTCGGGGCCAGTGCCGAGGATCGTGCGCAGTTTCTGATCCTGGGTGCGAACCGGTGGATCGATGAGCAACTGATGCCGCCCGACGGCGACGATCCGGCCATGCTGGCGCGACTGGACGCCGTTCGTCTGCGGGTCAAATACAACAGCAGCGACACCTACCCGGCGATGGACGAACTGCGCCCCCTGTCATCCCTGACCAAGGATATCGCCCAACTCTGGCCGCTGACCGACGGCAAGGCCCCGATTGGCGGACCGGAACGACAATTGCCCCGTCTGGAAGTGGCGGCAGCCACGGTGCAGCGGTCGATTCACAGCCATTGGCAAGTACGCGAGGTGATGGTCGATTTTTGGCACAACCATTTCAATGTCAATGCGGCCGCCGATACGGCTGTCGCGGTGGCTCTGCCGGCCTATGATCGGACCATCCGGACCCATGCCTTGGGCAATTTTCGCGACTTTCTCGAAGCAATCGCCACCAGTCCGGCCATGCTCACCTATTTGAACAACCGAAGTTCCCGTGCCGGCAACGCCAACGAGAATTTTGGCCGCGAGCTTTTCGAACTGCACAGTCTCGGGCGCGACGCCTATCTCAATGGCCTCTACAATCGCTGGAAGGACGTTCCCGGCGCCCCCAAGGGACAACCGGCGGGCTATATCGACCAGGATATTTACGAAGCGGCCCGGGCGTTCACCGGATGGACCATCGAAGACGGCGCCGGTCTGGGCGGCGGCCAAACCCTGCCGGCCACCGGCCGTTTCACTTATGTCGAAACCTGGCACGACAATTATCAGAAACGCGTGCTGGCCACCGAATTCGATCCTTTCCAACCACCACTGACCGACGGCCGCAAGGTGCTCGATTTGCTGGCATCCCACCCCGCCACCGCCCGCTTCCTCTGCACCAAGCTGTGCCGCCGGCTGGTCGCCGATACCCCGCCGGAGGCCCTGGTCGCCGCGGCGACCAAGGTCTGGACCGAGAATCGCGCCAAACCCGACCAGATCAAGCGGGTCGTCGCCTTCATCGCCAAATCGCCGGCCATGCGCGACGGATTCGGCGGCAAGGTCAAGCGCCCTCTCGAACTTGTGGCCAGTTATGCCCGCGCCACCGGCATCAATGTGACGGTCACCAACGGGCTGCTCAACGAGTTGGACGGCAGCGGACAACGACTGTTCGGCTGGGCGCCACCCACCGGTCACCCCGATGTCATGACCTATTGGCTCAGCTCCCATGTCCTGCGGCGTCGCTGGTCGCTTTTGGCCGGGCTCAGCGAGAATTGGTGGGCGACCGGTGTCTTTTCTCCCACCCGTGCCTTCGCCGGACCGGTTCGCGCCGCCGAGGCGGTGCAATTATGGCATGAGGCTTTAACCGGAACGCCGCCCGTTCCCGAGACCACGGCGGCCATCCTCGACGGAATGCGGCTGGCGCAGGACGCCAGGCTGAACGACCGACCCGACTTCGAGCCGCTCACCCGTCGCATGGTCGCCTACTGCGCCATGACCCCCAGCTTCAACCTGCGTTGAGGAGGAAAGGAATTGATGGCTCTCACCCGTCGAAACCTCCTGAAATGGGGCACCGCCGTCACGGCCGCATCGCTGCCGGGTCTGCGCCATATTGCCTTTGCCGGAGAGGAACGCTCCGGCAACCATTGCCTCGTCGTCGTATTTCTGCGCGGCGGGTGCGACGGATTGTCGCTGCTGGCCCCGACCGACGACCCGAACTATGTCGCCGACCGCGCCCCGGAGTTGCGGGTGCAGACGAGCGGACCCAAACCGGGCCGCGCGCTACGCCAAAATTTCGCGCCGCAGATCGATTTCCGCCTACATCCCGAGGCGGCGCCCTTGGGCGAGCTTTACGATGCCGGGCATCTGGCCTTGGTCCACGCGGCCGGACTGCAGAACGGCACCCGCAGCCATTTCGTCGCCCAGGATCTGATGGAACGCGGCCTGGCCGATTCGCCGGGGTTCAAGGAAACCGGTGACGGTTGGGTGACG
>DATNIV010000299.1:0-7125 GCA_035604255.1 Telmatospirillum sp.
CCATCCGCGACGATGCCCGCTGGCAACAGGTCAAAGCCGTCGCGCAAGGACGCGTCTATTCCGCTCCAAGCGAGCCTTACGGCTGGCTCGATCGGCCACCTGTGTTCACACGCCTGATGGGCCTCCGCTGGGCCTTTGCGCAATTGCATGGACAGGGCAGCGAGGATCTGGCGGTTCCCAAAGACGTGTTTCTGCGGTTGTTTTTTGGTCCGTCATCGCTTCGGTGAGCGACGAACCGGCCGGCAGGCAAACCGACCGCCCTTCGCTGGTCCGTTCGATCCGCACCTCGACGCCGTAGAGCCGGCGCAAGCGGTCGACCGTCATCACCTCGGCCGGCGAACCGGCGGCGATGACACCGCCATCCGCCACCATCACCACCTGATCGGCGAACCATAAAACATTGTCGGGAAAGTGCGACGACAACAGAACCGCTTGGCCCAATCCGGCAAGCCGCGACAACAACAGCATCAGGCGTTGTCGGTGACCGAAATCGAGCCCTGTCTCCGGTTCGTCGAGCATCAGGATACGCCCGTCCTGGGCCAAAGCCCTCGCGATCAACACCAGTTGGCGCTCCCCACCGCTCAGTTGGGTATAAGGACGACCGGCCAGATGCGCAATCCCGACCAAATCCATCGCCCGCTCGGCGGCGCCATGGTCCTGCCGCCGATAACCGTACAACGGCGAGCTGTGCGGCCATCGGCCCATCAGGACCACTTCGGCAACCGGATAAGGAAAGGCCGCACGATGCGCCTGCGGTAAATAGGCCATCTGACGGGCACGGCGGCGCACCGACAGATCCCCCAAAGAAACACCGTCCACCAGGATGCGACCGGTCACGACCGGCAGCAATCCGGCACAAACCTTGAGCAAGGAGGTCTTGCCGGCGCCATTGCCGCCCAGCAGAGCGGTAACGGTGCCGGGTCGCAGGATGAGATCGACCCCGGATACCACCGTCCGAGATCCATAGGCAATGGTCAAGCCGGACGCCTCAAGCGCTATCCCTGCCATCCGCGCCGCCCCCGCCGCACCAGCATTGCAAGAAAGGGAACGCCGATCAGGGCGGTCGCAAGACCCAGCGGAATCTCGCTGGTGAACAGGGTGCGCGAGGCCGTATCCACGCCGATCAAGAAGGCGGCGCCAAGCACCGCGCTGGCCGGCATGACCCGCCGATTGCAAGGCCCTACCAACCGGCGAACCGCATGCGGCACGATCAGGCCGACCCAGCCGACTACCCCGGCCAGAGCCACCGACAACGCCCCCGCCATGGTCGCCAGCCCGATGACCAGCAAGCGGGCCGGCGCCACCGGCATGCCGAGCGAGCGCGCCTCATCCTCGCCCATCGCCAACACATCGAGGGCGCGTCCCAGCAGCACCAGCCCGATCACCGCCACCATCATCGGCGGCGCGCCAAGCAGCAAAGCCGGCCCCTTCACATTGGCCAGACTACCCATCAGCCAAAAGACGATGGTCGGAAGCTGGTTGTAGGGATCGGCCACCGTCTTGACCACCGACACCAGGGCGGTAAACAGCGCGCTGCTGACGATTCCCCCCAGCACCAGCATCAGAACGCGATCGCCCGCCTGCCCCTGCGACAACCCCACCGCGAAAGCCGCGGCGCACGATCCGAAGACGAAAGCCAGGCCCTGAATCATTGGCCAGCCGCAAGACCACAGGATGCCGAGCGCCGCCCCGAAGGATGCCCCCGCCAATACGCCCAATACGCCAGGAGAAACCAGAGGATTGGCGAAGACCGCCTGAAACGCCGCGCCCGACGAGGACAAAGCCGCGCCGATCACTCCGGCGGCGAGAACAAGCGACGCCGGCCTGATGCGATATCCGTGGGACCGAAAGTGTCCAGGCTCATGATGTTGTGCGCTATATCCAATCGACTATCAGTCGCATAGCGATATAACGCAAGACGGGGGCCGGCAAGAGAGAAAGGCAACGCGGACGCCGCCGCCGTTGGCGGCTATCGCGGCGACGCATAATACATTTCGCTATATCCAAATGGATATAAGATGGCAGAGCATCTATAGCAGACGATTCTCGACCAAATTCACCTCACCATAATTCACATTTAAGTAAATAAAATAATTTTACTGACTTTTTTCTCCTATTTTTTTATTTTCCTCGCATAAATACGCATTTTTATTTGAAAAATAGCCATACTTTCACTACATAAATAAGAAATATGAAATAAAAACATTACATAATCGTGAATAAATTTCTCAATCAGACCACCATGGACTGCATTATAACCTTCGTGTATATAACGAGGTGCGCGGGTTATCGCTGAACGAGTCGAAGGGGAACTCACAGGCGATGGGACATTCACCCGCAAAGCAATGGTCGCATCAGCTCCGGAGGGGGAAGACGAAAATGAGATGGATGTTCTTGCTGTCGACGGTCGCCGTTTGCGCGTTGGCTGTTCCGGTCCATGCCGAAGACGTCGGCAAGGTCTTTACCCTGGGCGAGGTGACGACCACGGCATCGGCCCCCGGCGGGACGGCGGTCGGCGGCTCGACGGTGTCGCAGGACGATATGCGCGAATTCAACCGCGACACCTTGGACAAAGCGTTGACCTTGGTCCCGGGCGTCACCATGAGCAACATGGGCGCCCGCAACGAAACCAACGTTTGGATCCGCGGGTTCGATCGCTGGCGGACACCGCTCTACCAGGACGGCATCCCGATCTATCTCCCCTATGACAACCGTATCGACTTCCAGCAATTCACCACCAGCGATATCGGCGAGATTCAGGTGACCAAAGGATTCACCTCGGTCATCGACGGTCCTGGCGCCATGGGCGGTTCGATCAATCTGGTCAGTCGTCGGGTCACCAAGCCCTTTGAGGGCGAAGCCCGCATGGGCACGAGCTTCGACCAGAATGGCGCGCTCAACGGCTTTGTCGCCGACAGCTTCGTCGGCAGCAAGATCGGAAATTGGTACGTCCAGGGCTCTGGCACGGAAAATTACCGCAACCATTTCCGGCTGTCCGACGATTACCAGCCCGGCGGCTCCGAAAATGGCGGCAACCGCAACAAATCCTACAACCAGGACACCAAGTTCAACGTCAAGGTGGGCTTCACGCCGAATGCCGGCGACGAATACGCCCTGAATGTCATCGACCAGATCGGCCACAAGGACGATCCGCCGGCCGATGCCAATGGCGTCACCTCGAAATATTGGACCTGGCCTTATTGGAGCAAGCAAGCCGTCTATTGGCTGTCCAAAACGGACCTTGACGACCGGGGCTCCTATCTCAAGACAAAGCTCTATTATGACCGGTTCATGAATGCGTTGACCGGATATGACACTTCGACCTATTCGACCCAGAATCTCGGCTCCAACGCGGCCTTCGCCAGCCACTATGACGAGCGCGCCGCCGGCGGTAATACGGAACTCAACGAAGTGTTTCTCGGCGGCATGGACAGCGTGCGCGCCGCCTTGCATTACCGTTGGGATCAACATAAGGAATGGGACCAGTACCATCCGGCCAAAGGCAGCACGGTTCTGACTGGCATCTGGTTCGAGCAGCCGCCCACCGGAGCCACCGAAAACACTTATTCGGCGGCCCTTGAGAACACCTTCCATCCCGCGCCGCCATGGGACGTCATCACCGGCATCAGCTACGACTATCGGCAGATCATCAGCGATTCCATGTGGTCCTCCGATACATCCGGCGCGGCACCTTACGGCACCGTCGTCAACTCCCCGGTATCCGACAAGCGGGCGGTCAATCCGCAGCTCGCCGGCGTCTATCACTACGACCAGACGGGCAGCGTCCATGCCAGCGTCTCGGAACGCACCCGTTTCCCGACCCTGTTCGAGATGTTCAGCTCGCGATTCGGCACCTTCACCGGCAATCCCGCCCTGCGGCCGGAAAAATCGCTCTATTGGGAAACCGGCGTCGCCGACACGCTGGGACAAACCCATCTCGGCGCCAATCTCTATTACGCCCGGGTTTTCGACGCCATCGGTAGCGTCACCACAACCGTGCCGGGCGTCAGCGGCACCATCTCTCAGAACGCAAACGTCGGCACCGAGATGCATCGCGGCTTCGAACTGGAAGCCTCCACCCAGTTGCTGGATTCGGTCGAATTGGGCGGCAATTACACATACCTGTTGCGCACGACCGAAAGCAAAAACACCACCTTCCCCGTCGTGGTCCTCAACACGCCGATGCACAAACTGTTCGGCTATGTGGATTGGAAGCCGATGGAGAAGCTCTCAGTGGTGCCCAGCGTCGAATTGAATTCCAAACGTTATATGTCGCCGGGGAATGGAGCCCCACCCTTCTATCGCGCGGGCGACTTCGCGCTCGCCAACCTCAAGGTCTCCTACGACATTTTGTCCAACCTGCAGGTGGAAACGGGCGTCCGCAATCTGTTCGACCAGAACTATATGAGCGACTACGGCTATCACGCCGAAGGTCGGAGTTATTTCACCAACGTCAGAGTGCAGTTCTAAAGGGGTTCGCCTTCAGAGAAAGGCCCCCGGTTTGATCCGGGGGCCTTTTTCGCGACTTGGGGCTTGTGGGACCGCGCGGAAATTCCGGACGCCCCCCGTCATCCCCGATGGCAAAAGGCCGGCGAGACCTTGCTGAACTCCGCGGTCAGCAAATCGAAGGTCGCCTCGTAACCACGGCTCATCAATTCATCCCAATCGGCTTGAAAATAGGGACGGTTCCAATCGACACGATCGGGCGTGAAATACTCGCCCTTGGCCAAGACGTCATCGCGGAAGGCATCGCTCCAGAAGAAATCGAGGGCGCCCTTGCTATCCTCGCGCCGTCCTTTTTTCACCAATATCAGGATCGGCATGGACATCGGCGCGTCGTCGAATTCCAGCATCGCCGCATTCTTCCGAGACGGAATTTGCATCGCCGCGACATTGGCCAGAAGATTGAGCGGCGCTCGGCCGGGATCGGATGAATCAATGCTCTTGATGATTTCGGAGAAATGTTTGGCCGCCTTGACGTTCCGCGCGAAGGCGCGAACCGCCTCGATCCCCTTGGTCTCAGCCAGAAACTTCAGGACGATCGAGGCCCCTGCGCTGTCGCGATAGCGGGTGATCGCGATCCGATCGCGATAAATCTCCTTCGTCAGATCGGCCCAGCAGGTCGGATTGGGCAAGTCGGGCTCGATCGAACCATCGCGGATGACGCTCCAACTGCCGAAGGCGAGAAATCCGATGTTATGCTTGCTGGACGCCACCTGATAGCTCTCCGGCATCAAGGCCATACTCAAGGGATTGGTCGCAGCCTCGTAAAACGGAAGAAGCCGCGACTTGAACGGCTCCGTCAGCACCATGTCCGTGTGGGCGGTGACGATGACGTCGGGCAGATCCGCTTCGCCGCGACCGTTTCGCAGATCGTCGGCAATCGAATGATGTCCCCCTTCCAGAATGTTCGGACAATAGAGTGGCTGTCGGGCCGTCGCGTTATAGGTCGCGACATAGTCCTCGAACATCTTCTTGAACCGTACTTTCAAAGGGCAGGGTATGAAGGCGCAGACATTGACCGCGCCATCGCGAAGCAACGGCACGATGCTCTCGCCTCCATTCTTTTCCGTGGCATCCTTCTGCGGCTGGCGATCATTCCGAACGGCTTGGGTCATGCTGTTGTCCTCGTCGACGTTTCAATCCTTCAGGCTGGGCCCCGCGTCTTTTGAAAGACGATCCATGTTCCGCCGGCATCGGATTCAACCATGCCGTCGATACCGAGCTGGCCCAGAAGCGCTTTGAGATCCACAGGCGACAGTTTCCGCCAGGGTGATTCACGGATTTCGGGATTCCTGGCCCGTGCGGCATCGACCTCGGCCGCCAGATCCGCGTTGCCCATGCCGCCGCCGACAAAGGCCCAACCGCCGGCTTTTAGGACACGATGGATCTCGGCCAACCCTTTTGCCTGATCATCCCAGAAATAGATCGATCCGCGACTGACGATCAGATCGACCGAATCCTTGGCGAAGCGGATATGTTCCGCCGCCCCCTCGATCGCGCGCATCCGCTGCGAAAGACCGTGCTCGGCGATGTTCTCCTCGGCGATTTCGATACATTCCGGCGTGGGATCGTAGACCGTGACATCGAGATCCGAGATCTCGGCCATGCGAATGCCCAACATGCCGGGACCACCCCCGAGATCGATGCAACGCCCCGTCTTTATGCCGGTTCGTTCCAGAATCCGCCGTGCGAGAAAAGGATAAACATTGCGCAAGACTCCCTTCGACATCTTCTTGTCGAAATCACGCGCATCGAAGGCAACCATAGCGACTCCCCCGTCATTTCGCAGGCAAAGGCCCATCTTCCAAAGACATCACGGCACCGGATCGCCTTACCAAACCGATCTTCTGCAACAGGCTCACGACGAAACGGGTAAACAGGCCGCCCCAGCAAACCCCGGACACGAAAGCGATCCCGCCCAGACTGAGGACGATCACGGCGGAATTGATCCGCATCACCACGACTTGCATGACCACGATGTGGGCGATCGCGCTCAATCCGCCCGCCAGCATCATGGCCGCCGTCCGGTTCAGCCTTTTCAGCGGCCAGTAACCGATTTCCGCCAGAAGGCCCTGCAGCACTCCGACCGGCAAAACCCAAATTCCGATATGGCTGCCCATGAGAAACTGAACGATGTTATTCAGGCAACCTCCGAGCAGTCCGGCTCCCTTCTTGTCGACCACGGCCAGAATGAGAACGAGCCAGAACACATGGAGTCCGGTCAGAACCTGGCTGCCATAGGGAATCCCGGTCATCGTTCCGATCATCTGTCCGATATAGCCAAGATAGGTCGACATGACAGCGCCGAGGCAACCAAGTATCGCAATGGTGACGAGGTCCCTTGTCTTGAAGTAATGCTTCCTCATTGCCCGAATACCCCCTCGGATATCTGTCAAATCTGCAACCGAATTTGATGCATGACGGAAAACGATGCGCCACGCTGCCTGGCTATCCGTTTATTCTGGAACGGAAAAACACGGCACAGATTACAGATAACGTTATGTCATCGCAATATATTACGCTAGACATTTTCTCCGGAACCGCGACACTGGCGCGGAGATGAGGAGAAGAGGCCATGTGGGAACTCTATTACGCGTTGATTGCGGCCGTGCCGGCGGACTC
>DATNIV010000300.1:0-7213 GCA_035604255.1 Telmatospirillum sp.
CCCGTTGACCGCCCTCGACCAGCACCTTGACGGTGCCATCGGGCAACTTCAACAGCTGCAGAACGGTACTCACGGTACCGACTTTATAGATGTCGTCAGGCGTAGGATCATCCTGCGCGGCGTTCTTCTGGGCAACCAGAAGAATCTGCTTGTCGTCCTTCATGACGTCTTCCAGAGCGCGCACCGACTTTTCGCGGCCCACGAACAGGGGGACAATCATATGTGGAAAGACGACAATATCCCGAAGCGGAAGAACGGGAAAAACGTCTCCGCGCGATAGTTCGACCATGCTACCTCTTATTCACGAACATTCCGGCCAACCGGAACGATTGCCTTTAGGGACCTTCAGCCTAATACTTCGGTTCCTTTTCGACCGGGTCAAGGGGGAGCCCGGTTTAGCCCCCATTTCTCTTGAATGGCCGGAGATCAGGCACTCGACCCGACGTCTTCGCGACGATCGGCATGGATGTACAAGGGCTGGGCGTTGCCTTCAACCACTTCGCCGTTGATCACCACCTCTTCGACGCTGTCCAGTCCGGGCAGGTCGAACATGGTATCAAGCAGGATGCTTTCCATGATCGAGCGCAACCCACGAGCACCAGTTTTGCGCTTGATGGCTTTTTGGGCGATGGTCTTCAGCGCGTCGTCATTGAACGACAGACGCACATCCTCCATTTCGAACAACCGTTGATACTGCTTAACAAGCGCGTTCTTCGGCTTCGAAAGAATATCGACAAGCGCGTCCTCGTCGAGATCGGTCAAGGTGGCGATCACCGGTAGACGACCGACGAATTCGGGAATCAACCCGAATTTCAGGAGATCTTCAGGCTCCACCTCGCGCAGGATATCGCCGGTCGTCCGTTCATCCGGACCACGGACATCGGCGCCAAAACCTATCGAGGTTCCCTTGCCGCGCGCGCCGATGATCTTCTCGAGACCGGAGAACGCACCACCGCAAATGAACAGGATGTTGGTGGTGTCGACCTGCAGGAATTCCTGCTGCGGATGCTTGCGCCCGCCCTGCGGCGGCACCGAAGCGACGGTGCCTTCCATGATCTTCAGCAATGCCTGCTGCACACCCTCACCCGAAACATCGCGGGTAATCGACGGATTGTCGGATTTACGGCTGATCTTGTCGACTTCGTCGATATAGACGATCCCACGCTGCGCCCGCTCGACATTGTAGTCGGCAGATTGCAGCAGCTTGAGAATGATGTTCTCGACATCCTCGCCGACATAACCGGCTTCCGTCAGCGTCGTCGCGTCGGCCATGGTGAAAGGCACATCAAGGATGCGCGCCAACGTCTGCGCCAGCAATGTCTTGCCGCACCCCGTCGGGCCGACCAGCAGAATGTTGGATTTGGCGATTTCGATGTCGGGATTCTTTCCGCCATGTCCTAAGCGCTTGTAATGATTATGCACGGCCACGGACAACACGCGCTTGGCATGTTGCTGGCCGATAACATAGTCGTCCAGCACCGCGCAAATGTCGCGCGGCGTCGGCACGCCATCGCGAGAGCGGACAAGATGCGTCTTGTGCTCTTCGCGAATAATGTCCATGCACAACTCGACGCATTCATCACAAATGAATACCGTCGGCCCAGCGATCAGCTTACGCACCTCATGCTGGCTCTTTCCGCAGAAGGAGCAGTAGAGGGTATTTTTGGAATCGCCGCTGGTGGACTTAGTCATCGGTTCTCCATAGGGTGTGCGGCCGCGACGGAAATTATGTTAGACCCTTGGACCGCCGCCAGACAATGCAAAATATAGCGTCTCCCGTTCGCGCGCCGTCGCTTTCCGTCCGCATCGCTGCGGAAAAGACGAAACGCGGCGGAACGACCGGGTGCCGCACCGCACCGCGGACCACAAAGCGGCCGCGGTAACCGTGCGGAATAAAGTAGAGCGCCGTGAAGCGAAAGGCTAGGCAGAGGGGGCCGCCTCCGACAAGGTCGGACGGGATGTCACCACTTCGTCGATAAGCCCGAATTCCTTGGCCTCGGCCGCCGTCATATATTTATCGCGTTCCATCGCATTTTCGATCACGTCGAGGGTCTGGCCGGTATGCTCCACATACATATTGTTGAGGCGCGCCCGGAGAGCCAGGATCTCACGCGCCTGGATCTCGATATCGGTGGCTTGACCCTGCGCGCCCCCTGACGGCTGATGAATCATGATTCGCGCATTGGGTAAGGAGAAGCGCTTGCCGGCGGCGCCGGCCGTCAGCAGCAACGAACCCATGGACGCGGCCTGACCGATGCAAACCGTCGACACCGGCGGACGGATATATTGCATGGTGTCATAAATGGCCAAGCCCGAGGTCACAACTCCGCCCGGCGAATTGATGTACAGAGCGATATCCTTCGTCGGATTCTCGGATTCCAGGAACAGCAATTGGGCGCAGATAAGAACGGAAACCTGATCGAACACTTCGCCGGTCAGAAAAATAATGCGTTCCTTCAGCAGGCGGGAATAAATGTCATAGGAACGCTCCCCACGGTTGGTCTGTTCGACCACCATGGGAACAAGAGTGTTCATATAGAGTTCGATGGGATCCCGGTCTTTCATTATCCAACCTCGTCCTAATGCTTTTACCTAAAGCGGCATCCCGCCGACGCCACCACAGTTTTGCCACTCACGTCAACCCATTCCTCGAAAAAAGAGAGGGCCTCGAAAAAAGAGGGGGCAGAAGGCCGCCCCCTCTTCTCATGGCGAGAGTTAAAATGTGAGTGTCCCCATCTTACTCTTCAACAGCGTCCTTTTTCTTGGCCGCTTTCTTTTTCGGCTTCGGCGCGGTTTCGGCGACGACGGCCTCGGAGTCCTCATCGGGACCCTTGCGCAGATCGTCGATCGAAACGACCTTTTCCGTCACCTTGGCCATTTCGAGAATGAAGTCGATGACCTTCTCTTCGAAAATCGGCGCCCGCAGGCCATTCAATGCATCGGCATTCTTCTGGAAGTACTGGAACACCATCTGCTCTTGGCCCGGATAGCGGCGCGCCTCGGCCATCACCGCACGGTTCAGATCGTCCTGAACGATGGTGATGTTGTTTTCGCGCCCCACTTCGGACAACACCAGACCAAGCCGCACGCGACGCGTGGCGATCGTCCGATATTCCTCTTTCAGAACCTCGTCGGTCTTGCCTTGATCGGCGGCATCAAGCCGACCGTCGGCCTTGTCCTTTTCCAACTGCTTCCAGATGGCGTCGAACTCGAGATCGACCATGCTTTCCGGCACGACGAAATCATATTGAAGAGCCAACTGGTCAAGCAGGCGGCGCTTCACATGGGCGCGCGACAAACTGCCGTATTCGCGCTCGATTTCCTCGCGGATCGCCTTCTTCAACTCGTCCAGGGTTCCGAGGCCGACGCTCTGAGCCAACGCGTCATCGATCGATGGCGGCACCACTTTGCGGACTTCGTGAACCTTGATGTCGAATTCGGCATCCTTGCCAGCCAAGGCTTCGCTGCCGTATTCGGCCGGGAAGGTCACCTTGACCACCCGCTCGTCATCGGCTTTGACGCCAATCAACTGCTCTTCGAAACCGGGAATGAAACTGCCCGAACCCAGCTTCAGGGAATAACCCTCGGCTTTGCCGCCGTCAAAGGGTTCGCCGTTCAATTTGCCCAGAAAGTCGATGACCACCACGTCGCCGGAGTCCGCCGCATAGGCTTTTTCCGCCGCTTCGGTCTTTTCCTGGCGATCGGCGATATTCTGCAGAGCCTCGTCCACCGCCGCGTCGCTCACCTCGGCCACGGGCTTTTCAATGGCCACGTCACCCAAACCGGTGATCTTCACCTCAGGCAAGGTTTCCACCGCAATGGTGAACTCCAGGTCGGAGCCTTCCTTGAAAGACGTGATCTCCACCTTGGGCTGCACAGCCGGACGCAGCTTATGCTCGACGAGCGCGTGCTGGGTGCCGTCATTGACGACCGCCTCAAGCACTTCCCCCATCACCGAGGAAAGATATTTTTTCCGCAAAATGCCCATTGGCACCTTGCCCGGGCGGAACCCGGGAATACGAACCGTCCGCCCCACCTCGACGAGACGGATCGACACCTTCTCTTCCAGATGTCCGGCGGGAATGACGACCTTAAATTCGTGCTTCAGGCCGTCGGCATTGGTTTGAGTTACCTGCATTGAATTCTCTGCCAATCGAAAATGACACCATCGACCGCGTCACGCGGCTTTACAACCTAGACCGGGGAAAACCGACGGCACGCCTGGCCGGGTGGTGCGGGCGAAGGGATTTGAACCCCCATGGCCAAAGCCGCTGGAACCTAAATCCAGTGTGTCTACCAGTTCCACCACGCCCGCAGACGTACTGACGCCCCCGGCCGTCCGGCCGGAGCGGATGTCTATAGCACAGACATTTTTCAGGAAACAGGGCAAAACCGCTTGACCTGCGCTTTGTTGCAAGTTGGAGGGCGCAACACCAAGGTCAATCGCACTGAAAACTGGAAAGAGCAAGAACTCCGCCACTTTTTTCTTCAATTTCTCGACGTTGCCCGCGAAACCGCTCCGATACCGACAGCCTCACGTGGAATCGGGGAAGATCTTTGTCGTCCGCCCCCGCTCGATATCCACAGTCCCCAAATGGGGATATCTCTTTCGTCCAGCAGTCCCCACCATGCGATATGAGGCAGATCACCCGGATCTGCCTTCCACGCGTTATGGAAATGATGACGCCTCCGGTGGTGGCGCCTTTCCGCAACGCCAATAAAGCGCCCCCACTCTTGGAGCGCGGTCACTCGAAATTGGGGACAGGTCATGCAATTCAAATCCATCAAGGCAAAGATCGCCGTTCTTGCAGGCCTCTGCCTGCTGGGAACCACGGCTACGGTGGTGATCGCCAATGTGATGTTCTCGCGCAGCGACAACAGGATCGTCGAAGAAAAAGTCTCCGACTTGCTCGACCGCAAGACGAAAGACTACATGCAAAACGTCGCTTCGACGCAGGCGGGATTGATCCGTTCGGAATTCGACGTGGCCCTGCACGCGGCGAGAACAATGGCCGATACTTTTGCCGTCATCGCCGGCGGCCAGGGTGATGAGGGCGTGGCGGCGGACAACCGGCGCAAGCATATCAACGAAATTCTCTTGAGCGTTCTACGCTCCAACGAACGGTTCAACGGAACTTACACGGCCTGGGAACCCAATGCTTTGGATGGTCAGGATGAGGCCAACCGCGCCCACAAGGGAAGCAGCACCGACGCCACCGGCCGGTTCATTCCCTATTGGAACCGCGATGCCCAGGGGCATATCGCGATGCAGCCTTTGGTGGAATACGACAGCCGGGACTTGCACCCCAACGGTGTGATGAAGGGCGGCTGGTACATCGGCCCGCAGACCAACGGACGCGAAAGCGTTCTCGACCCGCTTCCCTATATCGTGCAAGGAAAGCAGGTTTTCCTGGCGACCTTGTCGGTTCCGATCGTGGTCAATGGAAAATTTTCCGGGGTCGCCGGCTCCGACTTCAATCTCGATTTCGTCCAGAACCTCGCCACCGAGGTCAACAAGTCCATCTTCGGCGGCAAGAACGAAGTCATCATTCTCAGCAACATGGGACTGATCGTCGCCTACAGCGGGCATCCGGACCTGGTCGGCCAATCCTTCTCGAAAGTCAGCAAAAGCTGGACCAGCGATCTTTCTTTGGTGCAAGGCGGACGCCAATCGGCCGAATGGCAGCAGGATACCGGAGCATTGCGCATCTTCGCGCCGATCCAGTTGGGGCGCACCGAAAAGCCATGGTCCGTGTTGATCACGGTGCCCAAGGATGTCGTCCTGGCCGAGGCCAACCTCCTTGGCGCGGATCTCCGCGAGCGCGCTTCGCAGTCCGTTCTCTGGCAGGTTCTGGTCGGTTTTCTGGTGACCGTCACCGCCGTCGGCGGCTTGTGGCTGGTCGCGGCGGGAATCAGCCGGCCGATCATCTCGATGACCGACGCGATGAAGCGTCTGGCCGCCGGCGAAAAGAACGTCGAGGTCCCGGCGCGCGGTCAAGCCAATGAAATCGGCCAGATGGCCGAAGCGGTACAGGTCTTCAAGGACAACGCGCTGGCCGTTGACCGCTTGCGGACCGAGCAGGAACAACAAAAAGAACGCGCCGCATTGGAACAAAAGAATGCGATGAACAACCTGGCCGATACGTTCGAAGCGAGCGTCCGCGGCATCGTTCAAGCGGTGTCCTCACAATCCACCGAACTCGAAAAATCCGCTCAATCGTTGTCTTCCGTCGCAGCCGTGACGGAACGCCAGGCGAGCGCCGTCGCCACCGCGTCCGAACAAGCCTCGGCCAACGTGCAGACCGTCGCGGCGGCGACCAACGAACTATCCGCCTCGATCAAGGAAATCAGCCATCAGGCCGGCGAATCGGCGACCGTCGCCCGATCGGCGGTCAAGGAAGCCAACGGAGTCAATCAGCGGGTCAATGGCTTGGCCATCGCCGTACAGAAAATCGGCGACGTGGTGAAACTGATCAACGACATCGCCAGCCAAACCAACCTTCTCGCCCTGAATGCGACGATCGAAGCGGCTCGGGCGGGCGATGCCGGCAAAGGGTTCGCCGTGGTGGCCAACGAAGTCAAAAGCCTGGCCAACCAGACCGCCAAGGCGACGGACGAAATCGCTTCCCAGATCAGCGCCGTGCAACAAGCCACGCATGACGCGGTGGACGAGATCCGCAACATCACGGCGACCATCGACCGCATCAGCGAAATCTCTTCGGCGATTTCCTCCGCCGTCGAGGAACAAGGAGCGGCAACCCAGGAAATCGCCCGCAACGTCCAGGAGGCGTCGCTCGGCGTGGGCGACGTCACCACCAACATCACCAGCGTCACGCAAGCGTCGGCGGAAACAGGCCAGGAATCGGCCCAAGTCCTGACGGCGGCGCAACTGCTCACCGAACAATCCGAACGTCTGCGCGCCGACGTCGACGAGTTTATCGCGAAAATCCGTAAGGCCTGATCTCCATCGGAACATCGAGAGCAGCGTGTGGTATTACCGCACTCGGCTCTCGAGTTTCTTCTGATATACCACCCAATCACTGAACCGACTTCGCCGAAATGAGATCAAAACACACTGACAGATGCGGTAATTATACAACGATAACTTCCCGTTGATTTCGACAAATGCGAATCATATAATTTTGGAGTGTTGCACAAATATTCTGAGAAGAGCCCATGGCAAGGGAGCACGACAATGAGCAAAGATATCGAT
>DATNIV010000301.1:0-3381 GCA_035604255.1 Telmatospirillum sp.
AGCGCCTCGACCGGCAACTCCCATGAGATCGCCCATTTAGCGAGCGTCAATACCTCAGCCATCGATCAGACGTCTTTCCATCTTGCGGTATGAGAAATGCAGGCCAGGGATTTTTTCATTCGCCTCGGCACGCTGGCCGTCGTCCTGCTGATCGTCTTCGGAAGTCCGGGGCGGGCGCAACCGGCCGCCAAAACGGTGTTTCAAGATTGTTCCCATTGTCCGCAGATGGTCATGCTGCCGGCGCGGCGCGGCGGCGCGCCTCTGGCGTTCAGCCGTTTCGCCATCAGTTTCGACGACTGGAACGCTTGCGTGGCGGACCAGGCCTGCCGGTCCGAGATAGACGATCACGGCTGGGGAAAAGGCAAGCGGCCGGTGATCAACATCACCTGGTCCGACGCCACCGACTATGTCCGCTGGCTTTCGGCCACAAGC
This sequence comes from Telmatospirillum sp., assembly GCA_035604255.1. Classification (GTDB taxonomy): domain Bacteria; phylum Pseudomonadota; class Alphaproteobacteria; order Rhodospirillales; family Magnetospirillaceae; genus Telmatospirillum. The sequence continues at coordinate 433 of DATNIV010000301.1, forward strand.
GGCGCCGACTATGCCCTGCCGACCTCATCCCAATGGGAATATGCCGCCCGCGGCGGCACCACCACGGCCTTCTGGTGGGGGGAGCAAGCCGGAACCGGCCACGCCAATTGCCACGGCTGCGGCAGTCCCTGGCAAGGCACCGCTCCGGCCGGCTCCTTTCCCGCCAATCCTTTCGGTCTTCATGAAATGACCGGCAATATCTGGACCTGGACGACGGATTGCGTCGCCCCCAGGCCTTCGGCAAAGGGGCCATCTTGTCGGAAACGCGTCATTCGCGGCGGCTCCTGGTATTACGGCGCGGACATGGCGCGATCCTCGGTGGTCATGACCAGCGATCCACGCCAATGGAGCTACAATATCGGCCTGCGGGTCGTCCGCCGATTCACGGGCTCGACCGTAACGCCGCACGATGATCAAGAGAAGTCACCTCCAGGGATCAAGTAAAGAGAGATCGATCCCTTGCAGATCCTTGGTGTTGCGCGTCACTTGCTGGTGGCGACGAACACGCCGTCCCAGTCGGCGCCGGGAGGATCGGCCTCGTAGGCGTCGATGCGTTCGGCGTAGAGGTGGCGCAGCTTGTCCAGATGGAACCCGACATCCAACTCCGCCGAGCGCGCCAGTTCGGCTCTGGCGCGGGGCCAATCCTGGGCGCGGTAAGCGCCCAACATGGCGTCGTGGGCGTCTTTCAGCGCCTTGAATGCGGCGTCCGCGGCAACCGTTTCATCCCCCAGCAGGGTGAAGATGCGAACCGCTTCGGTCTTGCCCTTGACCTTGATCAGATCCAGCTCCAGGCAAGCGAACTGTGGCGCCCGCGTAAACGTGGCGTCGCCGATCACCATGGTTACCCCATAGGTCTTCGACTGCCCTTCAAGACGCGAGGCCAGATTGACCGTATCGCCCAACACCGAATAATCGAAGCGTTGGTCGGAGCCCATGTTGCCGACAACCACCTCGCCGCTGTTCAAACCGATGCCGATATTGATCGGCAGATGGCGGCGCTGCTCGGCCTTGGCTTGTTCCTCCAACTGATCGTTCAGCGGACCCAAGTCCCGGGCCATTTGCAGGGCGGCGCGGCACGCGTTGGCCGCATGGTCGCGATCATCGAGCGGCGCATTCCAAAAAGCCATGATGCAGTCGCCCATATATTTGTCGATGGTCCCCTTGCAGGCCAAAATGACATTGGTCATCGGCGTCAAGAAACGATTGATCAGCCGAGTCAGCCCTTGGGCATCGGCCCCGAAGGTTTCAGAAATGGTGGTGAACCCGCGGATATCGCAAAACAGCAGCGTCATGTCCCGTTTTTCGCCACCCAATTTCAGCAGTCCGGGATTTTCAGCCAGTTTTTCGACCAGCGCGGGCGACATGTAACGGCTGAAGGCGCCACGCACCTGGCGCTTTTGCGCTTCCTCGCGGGCCAAGCTTTGGTAGGTGATGACAATATAGGCGAGCAGCGTCACGACAATCGGAAAGACCGGATCGTAAAGCGTCAACCGATGTGAAAATTCATACCAAGAGGCCCCGCCCAGACCCGCCGCCACCACCAGGAACAACCCCAAGGTCCATCGCGCGCCGATCAGCGGCACCAGGGCGATGACCAGCAACGAGCCCAACAGCGCCGCCAGCACTTCGACGCCGATCGCATCGGCGGGATTGACCAACTGCTGGGCGAACAGGATCGATTCGATGATCTGCGCGTGCACTTCGACCCCTGGGATCTGCCGATCCGTGGCGATAGAGCGGATATCGCCCAACCCCACGGCGGAGGTTCCCAACAGCACCACCTTCCCGGCCACGCGATCCGCGTTGAAATGGCCGGAGAGAACATCCTTGGCCGGCAGATACAGTCCCGCGTCATGATGCCGCGCATAAACCCAGATACGCCCGGCGCCGTCGGTCTCGACCTTGTTGCGGCCCATCTTGATAAATTGGATGCCACCGTTGGCATCGTCGGTCACGATGGCAAAACTCTCGCTTGATGTCGCCAGCCGCAAGAGTTCCAGCGACAACGCCGGATAGAGCGTGGTGCCGTCGGAGATCACCGCCGGAACCCGACGCACCACGCCATCGGTTTCCGCACTGACGGAAAAGACGCCCCACCCGGATGCGGCGGCATCGAGAACCGGCGTGTTGCGCAGAATGTCGCGATAATAGCTGCCATTGGAGGCGCGGATCAGCCAGGCGTGCGGGTCGTCCCCTTTTAGTCCCCAAGACGGCGGCGCCGGGATATCCTTGGGCCCGGATGATGTCTTCTCTTCATATCCGGCCATGCCGAGAACCACGCGGCTGGCCCGGATGGATTCGGCCAGAACCTGGTCGTTGGTCTTCAGCGCCGTCAACCGCTGTGCGGTCAGCTTATCAAGTCCTGGCAATGTCCGCGCCATATGGTCGGGCGACAACCGGTCGCTCTCGGCGAAGACCACGTCGAAACCGATGGCCAAGGCGCCGGCTGCCGTCAATTGATCAACCAATTGCGCCACCTGGGTCCGCGGCCACGGCCATTGGCCGACTTCGGCGAGGCTGGCATCGTCCAAATCGATGATGACCACCGGCGGCTGGGCCGGCGTTTCGCGCGGTTTCCACAGTTGAAACAGATCGAAGGTTTTGGCGCGGGCGATCTCCAGCGGATGAGGATCGATGCCACGCAACGCGATGAACGCCAACACCACCAGCAATGCGATCAGACGCCCACCGCCCAATTGACGCTGCCACCAGGCACGCCGGCAAATTCCCCAATTCCGCGGACTCATGTCAGCCCCCCACCGTCTCACAAGAGCATTTCCCCGCCCCATCACTAGCACGCGGAAAAGCCGATGGCGATGGAGGAAAACAATCAGGAGTGGGGACGAAGAACAATAACCTCGTCGTCACGCCCCATGTTGAGCATGAGGCGGGCGCGTTCTTCCAGCATATCCGGATCCAGATGATCGGGACGCAACAGACGCGCCCGAT
>DATNIV010000302.1:0-14130 GCA_035604255.1 Telmatospirillum sp.
GACCACGCAAATCACCGCCGGATCGCGCCGCTCGTCGGCGCAAATGGCACAAGGATCGACACTGTCGTAATTGCCGCAAATCGAACAGATTTTGATCTTGGCGGCGGCATCGACCATCGCGGCGGCCAACGGCTCCAGCAATTGATCGCGCCGTTTCAAAAGCATCAGCGCCGCACGGCGAGCCGAACGCGGGCCCAAGCCCGGTAACCGGGCGAGCAGTTGGACCATGCGCTCGATCTCGGGACCGGCCATCGGAAATTCAGAACGGCAGTTTGAGACCGGCTGGCAAATTGAGGCCTCCGGTGATCTTCTGCATCTCGTCTTGCATCAACCCTTCGACTTTGCCTTTGGCGTCATTGAACGCGGCAACAACCAGGTCTTCCAAAACCTCGACATCCTCGGCCGTACAGAGCGACGGGTCGATTTTCAGCTTCTTCATCTCGCTTTTGCCATTGACCGTCACCTGAACCATGCCGCCGCCGGCGGATCCGGAAACCTCCATCTCGCTCAGCTTGGCCTGCATCTCGGCCATCTTGCTTTGCATTTGTTGGGCTTGTTTCATCAGATTGCCGATGTTCTTCACTCTTCGTCTCCATTTCCTGACTCGGGTTCGGCCAATTCGACCGGGTCGACGGCCACCAGATCGCGCACCACTTCGATGGTCGCTCCGGGAAAAGCGGTCAACACCGCCTGAACCAACGGATGACTGGCCGCGTCCTGCTTCCGTTTGATTTCACGGTCCAGATTTTGTTGCCGCACTGTCGCCGCCCCGGCTTCCCGAGACAAACTGACCAGCCATGGCCGGCCCGTCCATTCTCCCAGCAGACGCGACATACGCGGCGCCAGATCCGATGGCGCCGCGGCATCGGCGCGAAAGTCGATCCGGCCGACTTCGTAATGCACCAAATGCACGGTGGAACTCAAGGCGGCGGCCAGCACCGCTTCACGTTTCTCGGTAAACAGCGCAATCACGTCCTCGAAGCTGACCGGCATTCCGGGAGCCGGCTCGGGCATCGCCTGGATTTGCGGCTGGGCGCGCGCCATCATCTCAGGCCCCCCGGACATCGCCGACGCTTGAATAACGGCTTGGACACGGCCACCCGATGGCAGCGCGGACGACAGCCCCCCGCCGCCAGATCCGCCACCGGAAAATCCACCGCCGCCGGGCCCGGAAGACGGTGGAGTCGGTTGGTGACGCAACGCCTCCAACGCTTCGGCGGGGCTGGGCAATTCCGCGGCATAGGCCAGGCGGACCAAAACCATTTCGGCGGCCTGCAAAGGCGACGGCGCGCCTCTGGCCTCGCCGATTCCTTTCAGCAACATCTGCCAGGCCCGGGTCAAGGTCGCCATCGACAATCCCTTGGCCATGGCGCCCCCTTTGACCCGCTCGGTTTCCGAGACGCCGGCCGCATCGGCCATTTCGGGAGCGAGCTTGAGGCGGGTCAACCAGTGGGTCAATTCCAGCATGTCTTGCAAAATGACCACGGGATCGGCGCCCACGGCATATTGTTCGGCCATCTGGTCGAGGGCGGACGCCAGATCTCCCGTCATCACCGCATCAAACAGGTCGAAGACTCGCGCCCGATCGGCGAGCCCCAACATGTCGCGCATCTGTTCTTCGCTAACCAGTCCGGCGCCATGGGCGATCGCCTGGTCCAAGAGCGACAGACCGTCGCGCACCGAACCGTCGGCGGCGCGACAGATCAGCGCGAGCGCCGCCGGTTCGATGGAAGCGCCTTCCTTCTCGGCGATCGCGGCAAAATGCGCGTGCAAAACATCCATATCGACGCGACGCAGATCGAACCGCTGACACCGCGACAGCACGGTCACGGGAATCTTCCGAATTTCCGTCGTCGCGAAGATGAATTTCACATGCTCGGGCGGCTCTTCCAGCGTCTTCAGCAAGGCATTGAACGCCGCCGTCGAGAGCATATGCACTTCGTCGATAATGTAGATCTTGAAGCGGGCCGAGGTCGGCCGATATCGCACGCCCTCGATCAGTTCTCGGATATCGTTGACACCGGTGCGCGATGCCGCATCCATCTCCAGCACATCGACGTGCCGATCCTCGGCAATCGCCCGGCAATGCTCGCAGACGCCACAGGGTTCGGTGGTCGGACCGCCTTTGCCGTCAGCGCCGATGCAATTGAGGGCGCGTGCGATAATGCGCGCCGTCGTCGTCTTGCCGACGCCCCGCACGCCGGTCAGAACAAAGGCATGCGCCAAGCGTCCGCTTTGGATCGCGTTGCTCAACGTCCGAACCAGAGCCTCTTGTCCAATCAAGCCGGCAAAATCGGCCGGACGATATTTCCGGGCAAGAACGCGATAGGGAGATGTGGCTGATGTTTCAGTCATGGGCCCGGATCGTTTGGCGGGCGGTTGCTGGCGGTAGGTGGGAGACTGGTCGGCGACCCGAACCGAAAATCGTTACGGCTGCTTCCTTCCGGACCTGACCGGGTTGGCGACGGGCCCGTCCGCCGCCAGTCTCCCAAGTCGGGTATATCAGTCCCCGGAAGAAAAAGGCAAGGCCGAATGGGATCGGGTTCGCATTATGCCTTTCGATCGCCAATTTGCGGAGCACCCTGAACCGGCGGCGAGCGCCGGCGACGGGACAGAACAGTTGCCATCTCGTCGAGAGCAGCGAACACCTCGTGTGAGGCTTCCTCCATTTTTCCCGCAGCAGCCACCGCCGTCGGCAGATCGCCGGACTGAAATTTGGCGAGAGCTTCCTTGCCATGACGATGGACACGAAGATGCGGATCGTTGATGCGGCGATAAGCATCACTGGTTTTAAGCGTTTCATCGGTCAAGGCGTCATACCATTTTCCGAAACGGCAACCATGGTGGTCCGGCACATCGCTCTCCTTGGTCGTGCCCCGCCCGACCAAAACATCGATGATCCTCTTTTTGAAGCTCGCATGATCCGACCGGGCCAACTGGATCAACGCCGCGTCGCTCAAATGCTTGCTGAATTCCTGCAGCCGAGGCTGCACGACGCCGCCGACAAGATCGATGACCGAGGCCAGTCCCTTGATCGTCGACAACGTATTGTCCGACATACTCGCCGTGGCATTGATGTTGCGGTCCAATTCCGTCGTCGCCGCGGTCTGTGGCGATGGCCTCCATATTCCGCGTCACCTCTCCCACAGAGAGATTGATGGCCTTGATGGTTTCGCCCGCCTTCTGAACCGCATGGGTCCCGGCTTCGACTGTCAGGGCACTCGCTTTCATCACGGTCAGGATTTCCGCCATGCCTGATTGCAGTCCTCCGATACGCTGCCGGATGTCTTCGGTCGCGCGGGCCGTCTGGTTGGATAAGGCCTTCACCTCGCCGGCCACCACGGCGAACCCCTTGCCCGCCTCGCCGGCACGCGCGGCTTCGATGGTGGCGTTCAAAGCCAACAGATTGGTTTGACTCGCAATATCTTCGATAGTCTTGACGATTCCGGCGATCTGGTCGATCGACTCCCCCAACGCATGAACCTTAAGCGAAAGGTCACTGACCGCCATCGCCGATTTGCCGATGCTTACGACGGCCTCGTCGGCCGCGCCAGCGCCGACGTCCACCTTTGCACTGACGTCCGCCGCCTCCCGAACGACCCCGTCGACCGTCCGGTTGATTTCGCCGATGGAGGCGAGAAGCTGGTCGGTAGCGCTGGCGATGGATTGTGTCCGCTCCCCGATCCTGAAAGTGGGGGCCATGCCTTCAAATACGGGAACTCTTGAAAATGTAGTGATCAGAAGCCTGTTTGAGGCGTCCATTGCCGGAATCGCACCCGTGTAACGCCTGAGCGATACCGATGGATGATCTCACAGACGGAAACCATACCATCGCCATGGTTGATTTTCAACACGCGTTACCCTCCCATATGGGAGAGTTCCCCGACAGTCCAACCAATTTGCCAAGCCTTGGATGAACAGCCAGACTCTCCGAGACACGTCATCGAACACCCCATCAAGCGATTGAATTATGTTGAGAATTCAATATCTCGCCACATATGACATGTTAGAGTTTCCATAGCAGCGCACACAATCGGTTAAGGTTGGAGTTCATGTCTCGACCGAAGAAAATCACCGACACGCCAGAGGCCACGATAACGCCCAGCAAACATGACGGCATCCTCGCGGCTGCCCAGGAAATCTTCCTTGAAATGGGTTATGGCGCCGCCAGCATGGATGCCGTCGCCGCCCGCGCCAATGTCTCCAAAGCCACCATCTACGCCCATTTCGACAACAAGCGCGCTTTGTTTGAGTTGGTTATTCAAGGTCGTTGTCAGCGCGTTTTCGGCAATGACGACATTCCTCTTTACGTTGCCGAGGCTCAAGACGCACGCGCAGCACTTCGACGGCTGGCCGACGAGATGCAAACCGTCATCCTGTCGCCTGACGCGATCGCCATCAATCGCGTGGTCGTCGCCGAAGCGCCGCGCGTGCCGGAGGTCGGAGAGATATTTTACGCGGTCGGGCCAAACCCGGCACTGGCCCGCCTCACCCGGATGTTGAACGACCTAACCCGTCGCGGATTGTTGGCCGTTCCCCAAACGGACGCGCCCCTGGTCGCTGAGCTGTTTCTGAACATGCTGAAGGGTGACGCTCATACGCGCCAGTTGCTGGGTGTCGCCCCCAACCGAACCGACCATCGCCCGCTGCTCGATGTTGCCGTCGATCTTATTCTCGCCCGCTATGCCCCAACCGACAAAGGTTCGCGATGATTTACCGCCCCCCCGCTTTCGCCTGCGACGACCGCGACGCCCTGGAATCGTTCGTCCGTCACTATCCATTCGCCACGTTGATCACACAAGGCACTGGCGGTCCTTGGATCAGCCATCTGCCCCTCCTTTATGAAAACGACCAGTTGTTCGGTCATCTCTCGCGCGCCAATCCGCAAACCGCGGCTTTGGGCGCGTCCGATTCCTTGGCCATTTTTCATGGCCCGCATGCCTATGTGTCGCCACGCTGGTATGATCAGGCGCCTGCGGTTCCCACCTGGAATTATGCCGTCGTCCACGCGTTGGGGCCGGCTCGCCTGCTCAATGCCGACGAAACCGGTCAGATCATGGATCGGATGTCTGCCGTCTACGAACCGGGATCGGAATGGTCCCTCGCCGGCCTGCCCAGCGATTACCGCGCCGGCATGCTACGCGGCATCATCGGCTTCTCGATCGCGATCTCGCGCCTGGAAGGAAAATTCAAACTCAGCCAAAACCGCCCCCTCGTCGACCAGAAGCGCGTTGCCGAACAGCTGGCCCACGGTGACGCCGAAGAGCGATTGGTTGCCGAGATGATGGCTAATCCGCCGCCAACCGCGCCATGAAACGATAGGGGTGCGCCGGATAGACGCCCAAGATCCGGACTTCCCGCGAAAAGAACCCCAATTCCTCGAGAGCCAGACGGACGTTGTTGTCGTCGGGATGGCCTTCGATATCGACATAGAACTGGGTCGCCGCGAAAGCACCCCCGACTTGGTAGCTTTCCAGCTTGGTCATATTGACATTGTTGGTGGCGAACCCGCCCAACGCCTTGTAAAGCGCGGCCGGCACGTTGCGCACGCGAAAGACGAAGGTGGTGATGCACGGCCCTTTGCGCGGATCCGGTGACGCCGCCTCGCGGGCCATGATCAAAAAGCGCGTGGTGTTGTGTTCGGCATCTTCGATATTGGCGGCCAGAGACTCAAGCCCATAGGTGCGCCCGGCCAGTTCGGACGCGATCGCCGCCACCGTCTTATCGCCCTTGGCGGCGACTTCCGCCGCCGAACCGGCCGTATCGGCCGCCACCACCGGCTTCAACCCACAGGCGCGAATGAAATTACGGCATTGGCCAAGCGCATGCACATGGCTGCGCACCACTTTGATGTCTTCCAGACGGGCGCCCTTGACCGCCAGCAGATGATGATTCACCCGTTCGAAGAACTCGCCGATGATATGCAGCTTTGAGGCCGGCATCAGATGGTGGATGTCGGCGACCCGCCCGGCCACCGAATTCTCGATGGGGATCATCGCCAACCTTGCCTTGCCTTCGTTTACGGCGGCGAAGGCATCCTCAAACGCGGCGCATGCCAGCGGACGCATGTCCGGAAAAGCGATGGTGCACGCCAGATGCGAGTAAGCGCCGGGTTCGCCCTGAAAGGCGATGGTTTGGTCGGGAGAGGCTTCGATTTCGCTCATTATCTCACTCAATACGGACACGCCATCTGGTTCGGGGATGGTTTCGAAAACGACCCTGCCGCAATGGCAGCGACGGAATTCAAATTGACGGACATCACCGATGACGTCTGTGAAGTCGGAAGGGCGTAACCATATAACGGGTGGGACGGCGGTGGAACCCCCTTCGCCCCCAAGAAATCGAGACGGATCAAGTTCCGGTTCCGGGGACTTTGGACCGAGGATGCCACCGGGTGCAGGGGAGAGGCTATGGGTATCACCCTCCAGAAGATTGCTGGCGCGACTTTGTTCGCCCTCATATTGGTTGTCGGACTCAATTTGCTGGTCGATGGCGTGATGCCACGGCGCACCGATCATCCGACAGCGGAAATCACCGCTTCGGAAGGCGGATTTGACGCCGCCGCCATCCAAGCCAAAACCGCGGCGCTTCCGGCAAGCGGCAATGACGCCGCGCCCGTCGACGACAAACCTCTGGCGCAACGCCTAGCCGCTGCCAAGATCGACACGGGACAAGGCGTGGCAAAGAAATGCCTCTCCTGCCACAGCTTCGATCAAGGCGCGGGCGCCAAGGTCGGCCCCAACCTCTTCGGCGTGATCGGCCGTGCCAAGGCGACGTTCCCCGGCTTCGCCTATTCCGAAGCGTTCAAGAAGCTTTCCGGTAACTGGAGCTACGAGGATCTTGACAAATTTCTCACCAAACCTGGCGCGTTCGCGTCGGGAACGAAGATGACCTTCGCCGGATTACCCAATGGCGAGGAGCGCGCCGACGTTATCGCCTATCTACGCTCGGTCAGTCCCAACGCACCACCACCACCGCAGTAGTCCTAAGCGATATCCTTGGCGGTATCGAGGAGCACGGTTCGGAACATCCCGACCAGATGCTGATCCAAGACGCCTCCCAACTGGGTCATGATGTGAAGCGCCTGTTCGGGCTCCACCGCCTCCTTGTAAACGCGACGATCCGTCAGCGCGCCGAATATATCGACGATGGCCGCCATGCGGGCCAACTCGTTGAGTTCCTTGCCTTTCAGGCCCAAGGGGTAGCCGCTTCCATCGATTTTCTCATGGTGTTGTTCGGCGATAATCAGCGTCCCCCGCGGCACGTGCGTGCCGCTCTGCAAAAACGCGCGGGTATTGACGACGTGCCCCCGCATGGTCTCCATTTCTTCATCGGTGAGCCGTCCGATCTTATTCAGAATGCGGTGCGGGACCGACATCTTGCCAATATCGTGAAGCAAACCACCGGTGGCCAATACCATCAGATCAGGTCCCTGGATCCCGATCGCATGACCAAAGACGGACAGAAAAATGGCGACGCGGAGCGAATGGACATAGGTGTAATTGTCGTGGTTGCGAACGCCGTGGAGCATCTCCTTGTAATGACCGCTCCGCACCGCGTCCACCAACGGTTCGCAAGCGGCGCGAACCGTTTCATAGGGCAGCGCGCCCCCCTCATCGATCATATCGGCGATGGTATTGAACGCCCGCGTGGTCCGCCTCAGGGCCGCGCGCTGGATCGGCTCGATGCGGACCCACGAGCGTTCGACCTTTCCGTTGATTTCCTTGGAAAGCGCGCTCAGCAGCGCACTCCGGCGAAACGGCTTGACAAGAGTCGTGCGAACGCCGAGCCCGATGGCGTCCGCGAGAAACGATGTCCGATGACTCGTTGCGGTGCAAATGATGGGCACGCGATCGAGATCGGGAACACAACAGATCTCTCGCAGCAAAGGAAGACCGCCCCGCGGCGTCACATTTTCGTCGATAATGACGGCAGCCGGCGGATTGAACGCAATGGCCTCAAGCGCCGCCCCCTGTTCGGAAAATTCGGCGACCTCGAAGAAAGACGTCAAGGCTCGCGCCGCATCGAGACGATGTGCCGAATTGGCATCGACGATGCAAACCAAAACACGGCTTGTGATCGGATCAATCGGAAACAAGCTTAGATTTCTCCGTTCACAAGCCTGATCGAGGGGTCAACCTAACAGTGTGGTCGCCCTTCCGGGCGGGGCTTTCGTATGCAATCTAAAGTATCTGATGCCGTTTTACGAATGAGAAGACGAACCGACCGGATCTTCGTTCAATTTTTGTCGACGACAATAGACCGGGCAATTCGCCATACGGAAACGCCTGCCCACAAGGGGTGAGAAGAAAAGAAACCCAAAATGTGAATGGCTGGGGGTGGAAATCCGGCGAACCTCGGTGCAATATCGGCCAATGAAGACAACTCACTCCGCTTATCCCTGCCCGGATAGCCATATCGCCCTGGCTCTTCGCCTCGCCGATGCCGCACGAACGATCACACGGGGATATTTCCGCAAACCCGTCACGGTGTTCGACAAGGCCGATGCCAGTCCGGTCACTGTCGCCGACCGTGAAGCGGAAGCGGCGATGCGCCAGTTGATCGAACAGGCGAACCCAGACCATGGCATTTTCGGCGAGGAATACGGCGCCGTGCGCACCGATGCGGAATGGGTCTGGGTGCTCGATCCCGTCGATGGCACCAAAGCCTTCATCACCGGAAAACCATCGTTCGGCACGCTGATTGCGTTGTTGCACAAGGGAACGCCGGTTCTCGGCATCATCGACCAGCCGATCCTCGACGAGCGTTGGCTTGGTGTCGCCGGCAGGGAAACAACGTTGAACGGTGAGCCGATTCACGTGCGCTCTTGCCCGGAACTGCGCTTGGCGGCGCTCTACGCCACCGCGCCGGAAATGTTTACGGGAGACGATCAGATCGCCTGGGCAGCGCTCCGATCCCGCGTCAAACTGCCGCGCTATGGCGCCGACTGTTACGCTTATGGGCTTCTAGCCGCCGGCTATGTCGATTTGGTGGTTGAAGCGTCGTTGCAACCTTATGACTATCTTCCCTTGGTGGCGATCATCGAAGGCGCCGGCGGACTGCTGACCGATTGGCAGGGACACCGTCTCGGCCTCGACTCCGATGGCAGGGTGGTTGCCGCCGGGGATCCGATCACCCATGCCGCAGCCCTCTCCGTGCTCGCCGACGCAGGTGGCAAGCGTTGACCCCCAGGGCCGTTGGAAAAGCCGTCCGGTCCCGACGTTCGCTTCTAACGGTTCTTGGTTGCGCGCAAAGCGAGTTCCTTACCGCATTTTCCTTGCGTTTCATCTGTTTTACGACGCTTTTCGCTCTCCTGACCGTCACAGGAGCTCTCGCCGGACAAGCGGTGCCCGCCGTCGCGCTCTTCGGCGAACCGAAATATGGGGCGAGCTTCGATCACTTCGACTACGCCAATCCGGATGCTCCAAAAGGCGGCCTGCTGCGGCTCTACCAATTGGGGGCGTTCGATACGCTCAATCCTTTTTCCGATCGGGGAACACCGCCGTTGGCGAGGGGTACCACGGCACGTCCCATCGACGTGATCGGATTGACCTTTGACAGCTTGTTGGTCCGATCGGCCGACGAACCGGCAAGCGCCTATGGCTTGATCGCCGAAAGCATCGAAATCGATAGTGGCGGCCATTGGGTGGTCTTCAATTTGCGCCCGCAAGCGCGCTTTCACGACGGAAGCGCCATCACAGCCGACGATGTGCTGTTTTCCTTCGACATTTTGAAATCGTCCGGCGCGCCCATCCTGCGCGCCCCCTTGCAGACCGTCCTTCGGGGCGAGAAGTTGGCGGATCGAAAAGTCCGCTTCATCTTCAGCAGCGGGGAAGCCCGCTCGTGGCCTTTGGTCCTGGGCGGACTGCCGATCCTTTCGAAAGCCTGGTGGCAGGGGCGAGACTTCAAAAAGCCCGTCCTTGAAGCCCCTCTGGGCAGCGGCCCCTACACAGTCCAATCGGTTGACGTCGGCCACCATCTTGTCCTGGCCCGCGTGACGGATTATTGGGCCAAGGATCTTCCGGTCGCCAGGGGACTGTATAATTTCGACCAGATCCGCACGGATTTTTTCGCCGATTCGGCACTGGCCTTCGCCGCGTTTAAAAATGACGCTTATGACGTTCGCTATGAGTTCGAATCCAAGAAATGGGCCATGGGATATCATTTTCCAGCCGTCGAACGGGAACAGGTGGTCCAGCACAGTTTTCCCAACCGGCGGACCGAGCCTATGCGGGGATTCGCCTTCAATTTACGACGCCCCCTTTGGCAAGATCAGCGCGTCCGCCGCGCCGTCATCCTGGCCTTCGATTTCGAAGCCTTGAACAAAGACCTGTTCTACAACCAGTACCAACGGAGCAGGAGCTATTTCGCCAAGTCCGAATTGGCGTCGAGCGGACTGCCGAGCGACGACGAACGAACCCTGCTCGAACCGCTGCGCGGCCAAGTCGCCGAAGACATCTTCACCAAAGCTTATGACCTGCCGAACAACGGCAATCCGGCGGACCGGCACCGCAATCTTCAGGAGGCCCTCCGCTTGCTCCAGGACGCCGGCTGGGTCATGAAACACGGCCGACTGATTGACAAGCAGAACGGCACCCCCTTCACCTTTCAGATTCTGGTCGACGATCCGAGTTGGCAACCGATTTGCCTGACATTCGTCTCCGCGCTCAAGCATCTGGGCATTCACGCGACGATCGCCGCACCGGAAGCGTCTCAATTCACCCAAAGACGCGACCGATTTGACTTCGATATGATCAGCGCCCATTGGCCGGCCAGCGAGTCACCCGGTCTCGAACAGCGGGCCTTTTGGGGATCGGCAGCCGCCGAACAACCGGGAAGCCTCAATTGGACCGGACTCAAAAGTCCGGCCGTCGATCGGATCATCGACACATTGGCCACCAGCCCCGATCGCAAGACGTTGGTGTCTCGCGTCCATGTCCTGGATCGCTTGCTCCTGTGGAGCGAGTCCGTGATCCCGCAATGGCATATGCCGAGCGATCACGTGGCGGTCTGGGATAAGTTCGGCATGCCGGCGGTGATTCCCGACCAAGGGGCCCAATTGCTGACCTGGTGGCGGGCCCCCGACAAAGCCGTGACCTCAACGCCTCAGAAGAAGTCGGCGAAGGGCCGCTCGTGACAGCGCTGCTTTCGGTCCATAACCTTTCCGTCTCATTCGGACGGGGCGTCGCCGCCGTTTCCGCCGTCAAAGGCGTTTCATTCGATCTCGATCGCGGACAAACTTTGGCCCTCGTCGGCGAATCGGGATCCGGCAAGACGGTCACCGCCCTGTCGATTTTGCAGTTGCTTCCCTACCCGAAGGCTTACCATCCGACAGGCAGCATCCGCTTGGCCGGCCAAGAACTGGTCGGCGCCACCGATAAGGTCTTGCGGCCATTGCGTGGCAACCGCGCCGCCATGGTGTTTCAAGAACCGATGACCAGCCTGAATCCGCTGCAACCCATCGGCCGTCAAATCGGTGAAGTCCTCTCCCTGCATCAAGGGTTGGATGGCCAGGCGGCTGAACGGCGTATCGGCGAATTGCTGCAACTGGTGGGACTGCCGCAGGCGAATCGGCGCCTTGATGCCTTGCCACATACGCTCTCGGGTGGGCAACGCCAAAGGGTGATGATCGCCATGGCGCTGGCCAATGAACCCGATCTCCTGATCGCCGATGAACCGACAACGGCCTTGGACGTCACGGTTCAGGCGCAAATTCTCTCTCTTCTCGAAGATCTGCAAAAACGCTTTGGCATGGCCTTGCTGCTGATCACCCATGATCTTGGAATCGTCCGCAAAATGGCTGATCGGGTTTGCGTGATGCAAACCGGCGAAATGGTCGAACAAGGAGATGCGGCGACGGTTTTCGATGCCCCCCAGCATCCCTATACCCGACAACTCTTGGCGGCGCGCCCTCGGGGGCGCCCCAATCCAGTCGCCGCCGACGCAAAAACGATTCTGACGGCCGAAGATATCAAGGTCTGGTTCCCCATCCGAGGGGGGATCTTCCGGCGCACCGTCGGCTATATCAAGGCCGTCGATGGGATCGATCTGTCGTTACGGGAAGGACAAACCCTGGGCGTGGTCGGCGAATCCGGATCGGGAAAGACGACCCTCGGACTGGCCTTGCTTCGACTCGTCAAATGCGAGGGGACCATCTCTGTCCTCGATCATCCCCTACAGAACCTGACACCAAAGGCTCTGCGACCGTTGCGTCGAGAAATGCAGATGGTGTTTCAAGATCCTTATGGATCGTTGTCGCCCCGACGCTCGGTCGGCCAGATCGTTGGAGAAGGGTTGGATGTCCATGGCCTGGGCGAAAACCGGCAAGACCGGCGCGCGCAGATCGCCCAAACGCTTCGCGAAGTCGGTCTCGACCCCGCCACCCAGGATCGCTATCCCAACGAATTCTCGGGAGGACAGCGCCAAAGGATCGCCATCGCCAGAGCGCTGATCCTGAAACCACGGCTTCTCGTCCTCGACGAACCCACGTCGGCACTCGATCTGTCCGTCCAATCCCAGATCATCGAATTGCTGCGTGATTTGCAAAGGCGCCACGGCCTGGCTTATCTGTTCATCAGCCACGACCTGAGGGTGGTGCGCGCCATGGCCAACACGGTGATGGTGATGAAAGACGGCGTGATTGTGGAGGCTGGTCCCGCTGATCGCTTGTTCGAAACCCCCGAAAGTGCTTATACACGGGCTCTGATGACAGCGGCGTTCGATCTCAGCGTTTGACCCACCGCGAAATCACAGAACAGAGCTCCGACGGACAATTTCCATGATCGGTATATTTGATTCAGGGTTCGGCGGGTTGACGGTCCTCCGTGCCCTGACCGAAGCCCTGCCGGAACGGCGTTTTCTTTATCTCGGCGACCATGCGGCGGCGCCCTATGGCAATCGCAGTCGCGACGAGATTCATCGATTGACCATGGCCTCGGTGCAATGCCTGTTTATCCGAGGCTGTCGGCTGGTGGTGCTGGCGTGCAATACGGCCGCAGCCATCTCTCTGCGCCGTCTGCAGCAGGAATGGCTGCCTCTCCATTACCCCGACCGGCGAATCCTCGGCGTTTTGGTGCCGATGGTGGAAGCCATCACGGGAGTGCCCTGGATGGCCGATCTCCCGACGCAGCCAAAAGATGATAAGAAACGTATCGTCGCCGTTTTCGCCACGCAGCAGACCGTGCAGAGCCGCGCCTACCCGACCGAAATCGGGAAAAGGGCACCGGATGTCACGGTCGTCCAGCAGGCCTGTCCGCAATTGGTCAGCCTGATCGAAACCAATGCCCCGCGCGAGGTGTTGCGAACGCTGGTTCGACGCTATGTCGACGCCTTGATGGATCAAATGGGGGGGCGAATACCGGACGTGGCGATGCTGGGCTGTACCCATTATCCGCTGATCGCCGACCTGTTCGTCGAGGCCCTTCCGCCCGGCCTGGAAATTCTGTCTCAGCCCGCTCTGGTCGCCCGGAGTCTGGCCGCCTATTTGGCGCGCCACCCGGACCTCGACGACACGGCCCCCACTGAGTACGAAATGCGGTTTCTCACCACGGGAGACGCGGACCGGACATCGGCCCTGGGCAGCCAGTTTTTCGGCCAACCGGTGATCTTTCGAACGATCAACGCCACGCCAGAACCGGCAATTCGAACAGCTTGACCGGACCAACGGACAAAACGCGGTTTTGTATCGTCAACGGCACGCTTAACGTTTTCGCCCCATTCTTGTCCGGTTTCATCATCAGCCCGAAAATCAATTTGACCATCCCGGCGTCTTGCGGCCGCACAACGCCGCTTCGGCTCAAGGCGTCGATCGCTTCGAACAAGCCGCGGATGTCACAATTGCTGGCCAGCATCGGCTGCAGATCGCGATCCAACGCCAAGGTTCCCGCCCCCGATAACGCCAACGGCTTCCAGTCAACCGAAAGCCTCTCGATTTCCACCGTACCGCCGTCGTCTCGCCAAGCCGTCAGCGCCTGTTCGACGGGCCCACCGGCAACGCTTCCCTGCAGATGGGCCTCAAGGCGCACGGAGGATATCAACGGCCCGAATAGCAGTCGCGGATCATCCGGCAAGCCGAGATCGTCCAACGACAGTCTCAGACCCCAGCTAGGAACATCATGCGCCACCGGTCCC
>DATNIV010000303.1:0-10285 GCA_035604255.1 Telmatospirillum sp.
CAGGCGACACGGCAATCCCTTGGCATAGGCGGTCCGGATGAAAGGCATCTGCAAGGCTTCGATCATGCTGCTGCGCGACAGTCGGGCGATCGATGAAATGCGCGGCAAGGCAAGGGCGATCACCGGCAAAATCTTATAGGACAACTGATGCCCGTCTCCCCAGCCGCCGGCCGGCAGCCACTGCAGCGTGACCCCGAACACCAGCGTCAGGATCGGCGCCATGACAAAACTGGGGATGATGATGCCGACCATCGAAAAGGCAATGACGACGTGATCCGAGGCTTGATTGCGCCGGAGCGCGCTGAAGGTCCCCAGCCCAAGGCCTGCGACCAGCGCGAGCGCCATGGCGCTCACCCCCAATTCGAGGGAAACGGGGAACCCCTGGCGGATCAATTGCGTGACGCTGAAGTCCTTGCTGGTAAAGGACGGCCCGAAATCGCCCCGCGTCAGGTCACCCAGATAACGCAGATATTGCTGAAAAAGCGGCTCGTCCAGATGATAGGCCCGCATCAGATTGGCCTGCACCTCGGGAGAAACCACACGGCCGGTATCGAACGGCCCTCCGGGCGTCAGACGCATCATGACGAACGTCATTGTAATAATGACGAACAATGTGGGAATGGCCCCGACAAGCCGTTTGACCAGCATCGATAGCATCGGCGACCCTCAGTGCGGGAGGATGGTGACGGTCTTCGAATAGGTATATCCGCATGGATTCGGGCGGTAATCCTTCACATAGGGTTTGACCAGAAAGAGTTCGACGCGGTTGTAAGTAGGAATGATGGCATTGTCCTCCAGCAACAAGGTTTCCGCTCGTTGGAGCAAACTCGCCCGCCCCGCCACATCGAGGGTTTTTCCGGCCTCTGCGATGAGGGCGTCGAATTTGGGATTGGCATAGCCCGGATCATTTTCGCCCGAACCGCTGGTAAACAGATCGAGGAAAGTGGTGGCGTCCGGATAATCGCCGACCCAGGCGTCATAAAAGACCTGGGTGAGTTGTTTCTCGTGACGATGGGCCACCAGCATTTTGAACTCTTCGCTGACCAGCGACGTCTTGACGCCGAGCGCCGTCTGCCACATCGACGCGATGGCGATCACCACCTTTCGCGCGTCCTCATCGGTCTGAAAGCGAAATTCAATCGACAATGGATGGTCCGGACCATAGCCCGCCTCGGCATAGATCGCCTTGGCCTTACTGATCCGCTCGGCCATCGGCAAGGAAGACCAGATGAGTTTGGCCGGTTTATAGTTCGGGTCTCCGGCGGCCGGCACGGCCGAATAGGCGGCCGGCGCGCCGTCCTTGATCAGCTTTTCGACCAAGGTCTCGCGGTCGATCACCATGGACAAGGCTTGCCTGAGCTTGGGATTGTCAGCGAACGGCGGCTTGGTCAGATTGAATCCCAAATAATTCAACTCGAATTGGGTGTTGGAATGCAATTCAGGACCGAGCGTCTTGCGCAACGTGTCGATTTGCGCGTTGGGCACGATATAGGTGACATCCAGTTCGCCAGCCCGATACCGGTTCAATTCTTCATTCGGCGATGAGATCGGATAGAAAATGACTTTGTCGATATGAACATTCGCCGCATCCCAATATTTGGGATTCTTCGCCACGACGATCCGCGCCTGTGGCGTCCATTCCTCAAGAACAAAGGCCCCGTTCGACACCAGATTGCCGGGTTGAGTAAAGCTGGCGCCATATTTTTCCACATTCGCCCGTTTGACCGGCATGAATTTGGCGTGCGCCAATTCCGCCAGAAGATAGGGCGTCGGCCGTTTCAATTGAATCCGCAGAGTTCGCGAATCCGGCGCCTCGACCCCCAGCTTGGACAGATCCTTGATCTTGCCCTGCACGATCTCTTCGGCATTCTGGAAGGAAAACAGGATAAAGGCATAAGAGGACGCCGTCGCCGGATCGACGACGCGGCGGAAGCTATAGACGAAATCCTCGGCCGTCAAAGGCGACCCGTCCGACCAAACCAAGCCGGGGCGCAGCTTGAAGACATAGGTCAAACCGTCGGACGATACCGTCCAACTCTCGGCGGCGCCGGGCTGCGGACGGTCGTCCGCGTCCAGGATCACCAATCCCTCGAACAAGTCGTCCTGGATGCGGCTGGCGTTCACCGTATCGGATCGCGCGGGATCGAGCGATTCGGGTTCGGCGGCATTGCCGCGCCGCAGAACGATGCCGTCACTGGCCTGGGCGACCGGGACAAACGAAAGGGTCGTGACCAGACAGGCGAGCAAGATGCTCATCACCAGGGCGGCAGGGGTTAGGCGCCGCGCGACAATAACCGCACCTCTTTCGTCATCCCCGCGAAAGCGGGGATCCACACCGCCGGCTGGATTCCCGCTTTCGCGAGAATAACGAGGTGATTCGTTTATTTCTGCGGAACACCTTAGGCGCATCGACGACACTCCAATAAACTTCCCGGCCTACTGTAAGCTTTTGCTGGCCATTTCGAAGGTCCCTTTGCTCAGGCCGGGCACCGCCAGAATGCGCTCCAGCGCTTGGCGCATCAGATTTTGGCGCGGAGCGTCGTAGCGCCGCCACGCACCAAGCGCCTGCGTGAGACGCGCCGCCATGGTGGCGTTCATCGGATCGAGCGCGATGACCTGATCGGCCAGGAAGGCGTATCCGGCGCCGCCCGCCTCGTGAAAGCGAAGCTGGTTGGCCTGCGTGAAGGCCCCGATCAAAGAGCGGACCCGATTGGGATTCTTCAGATCAAAATCCGGATGACCAAGCAATGCCATGCAGCGCGCGAGCGTGTCCGGGAGCGCGCTGGTCGCCTGCAAGGCGAACCATTTGTCGACCACCAGATCGTCTTGCCGCCACGTCCTATAGAATGATCCGAACGCGTGGTCGCGCTCAGGCCCGTCCACATCTCCCAGCAGAGACAACGCCGCCAGCACATCGGTCATATTTTGACCGGCATTGAACTGCGCCACCAGACGGCCTATCGCCGACGCCCCTCCGCTGGCCGCCAGATAAGACAGACAGATATTGCGCAAGGCGCGCGCGCCGATGGCCTTCGGATCAATCCGGTAGGGACCATTGTCCGCCAATCGTTCATAGACGGCGGCGAATTCCGGTTCCAGCCGCCGACCGATTTCCGTCCTCAAATAGTCGCGGGCCGCGTGAATCGCCTCGACATCGACAACACCCATCTCGTCTGCCAGCGATGCTTCGCTCGGTAACGACAAGGCCAACGCGGCGAACGCCTGGTCGCCATCGCTATCGACCAATGTCCGGCGCAACGCGTCCAGAAGGTCCGGATCGGCCGTCAGCGGCTCGCCCCGTCGCCACGCCGCCATCAGATCGAGAAGATGGCTTGTGGCCACCCGCTGACCGGCCTCCCACCGGGCAAAGGGGTCACGGTCATGAGCGGCCAGAAATTTAAGTCGATCGAGGCTGACCCCCGTCACCTTGACCGGCGCCGAGAAGCCGCGAAACAGAGAGGGAACCGGCGGCTCCGTCACATCTTCGAAACGGAAGGTCTGTTCCCTCTCGGTCATCGTCAGAACGCGCGTCCCGACCCGTCCCGCCGTTTCTCCTTCGAGACGGATCGGCATCTCCTGGCCGCCGGGCGCCAACAATCCGATGGCGATCGGCAAGACCAGAGGTTCCTGCGCAGTCTTTTCGCAAGCGGCCGCCACGCTCTGGCGAAAGGTCAACTCATAGCGCCGAAGATCGGGCTGATAACGATCGCTCACCGTCACCTCCGGCGTACCGGCTTGCGCGTACCACCGCTTGAAGCGGGTCAAATCGACACCGCTGGCATCCTGCATGGCGGCGACGAAATCCTCGATAGTCACGGCGCTGTTATCGTGCCGGGCGAAATAGAGGTCCATTCCCTTGCGGAACCCATCGGCCCCCAACAACGTATGAATCATCCGCACGACCTCGGCGCCCTTTTCATAGACCGTCGCGGTGTAGAAATTGTTGATTTCGATATAGCTATCGGGCCTGACCGGATGGGCCAGCGGCCCATTGTCCTCGGGAAACTGGCGGGCCCGCAACGTCCTGACGTCGGAGATGCGCTTGACCGCCGGGCTCCCCTGGTCGGCCGAGAATTGCTGATCGCGAAAGACCGTCAACCCTTCCTTGAGGGACAGTTGGAACCAGTCGCGGCAGGTCACCCGGTCGCCGGTCCAATTGTGGAAATATTCATGGCCGATGACCGCCTCGATCCCCTGGTAATCGGCATCGGTCGCCGTTTCGGGTTTGGCCAAGACATATTTGGTGTTGAAGATATTGAGACCTTTGTTCTCCATCGCCCCCATATTGAAATCGGACACGGCGACGATGTTGAAGACGTCGAGGTCGTACTCCAACCCAAACATTTTTTCGTCCCAAGCCATGGCGTTCTGCAAGGACAGCATCGCATGGGCGCATTTGTCCTCGTCGCCCCGACGCACCCAAATGGCCAACGGCACCCGCCGCCCCGAGCGAGTAACGAAACTGTCCTCGACGGCCACCAGATCGCCGGCCACCAGGGCGAACAGATATGACGGCTTGGGATGCGGATCGACCCAGCGGGCCCAATGCCGGCCGTCCGCCGTTTCGCCCTTGGCAACCGGGTTGCCGTTGGACAACAACACCGGATAACGCCCTTTGTCGGCATGGATGAGTGTGGTGAACCGGGTCATGACATCGGGACGGTCGAGAAAATAGGTGATCCGGCGGAAGCCTTCGGCTTCGCACTGCGTACAGAAATTTCCCCCGGATTTATAAAGACCGGACAATTCGGTGTTATCTTGCGGCCGGATCAACGTCTCGACATCCAGCGTAAAGGCGTCCCCGACGTCATCGATAACGAGCGCAGTGTCCGAAAGCTGGTAGCGGTTCTCGCCCAGGATCTCTCCGTCGAGAGCCAGGGAGAGCAGCTCCAAAGATTCACCGTCGAGACGCAAAGAGGCCGTCGGATCGTCCGCCAAGGCATTGCGCCTTATCGTCAGATGCGCCGAAACCCGCGTGTCCTCCTCCCCAAGATCGAAGGAAAGCTCGACCGACTCGATCAGAAAATCAGGAACGCGATAGTCGGCGAGCCGAATGGTGCGAGCGGCAGGGCCGCCTTGGCGGACTTCGGACATGAGAGCTCCGTTGCTTACGAATTGACATTGTCACTATTGGTTCATGGCATCCAAAATGACATGAACCAATAGCGCTTATGCGATGCCTTCGCCTCCGGGGTGCTCGCTCGCGCTCGTCCCTGACGGGACCGTCGGCTTTGCCGACGTCGTTACGCTTCGCTCCTCCGGCAGGCTCAAGCGCCGCTCGGGCTATGGTGGCACATTTCATTTTAGATGAAACGTGTCACCGGCGAACACTCTGGCATGAAGGCCGGCGCGTTCTGCAACACCATATATTAGATCCAGGCGCCACAATTTCCTGAAGCGAACTTCGCGGGTCGGAATCCTCCGCCGTTTCAGAGACACCGTCCGACATTTTTCCGGATGAAACCGATAAAGGCGCGTAAGGCGGGACGTTGATGACTGCGCGACGGATAATAGAGAAAAAATCCCGGATAGGTCGGGCTCCAGTCGTCAAGCAGGCGCACCAGCGCGCCGGACGCAAGAAAGGGCTGAACACGGGATAGAACGCAATAGGCCACTCCAGCGCCCGCCAAGGCCGCTTCGAGCACCAGACCGTTGTCGTTCAGAATGAGCGAGGCCGGTACGACGACCTTGAGTTCCCGTCCGTCCTTGACGAATTCCCACCGGTAGGCCTCGCCCCCGGTAAAGCGCCGGCCGATACAAAAGTGCGACGCCAGATCGTCCGGGGTCTCCGGACGCGCATGACAGTGCAAGTAGGATGGCGAAGCGACGACTGCGGTACGCAACTCGCCGCCGAGCGGCAAGGCGATCATATCCTGATCGAGAAATTCACCCAGCCGGATGCCGGCATCGAAGCCTGCGGCGATGATGTCGACGAAATGATCATCGATGATGAAATCAAGAGCCACCTCGGGATAAGCCTGCTGGAACGCCGGCACCAGCGGCACCAGAAGCATTTCCGCCGCCAGCCTGGGAACCGTCAGTCGCAATTGCCCGCTTGGGCTGCTCTCCAAAGCCCGCGCATCTTCGACCGCGCTCTCGATTTCCGCCAAAGCCGGTTCCACGCGGCTCAGCAGACCCCGTCCCGCTTCGGTCAAGGATACGCTGCGGGTCGTCCGTTGCAGCAGACGCAACCCCAGGCGATTTTCCAGATCCGTCACCGCATGCGACAAGGCCGAGGGCGACAGTCCCAAATCGCGGGCCGCCGCGCGAAAATTCAGCCTCTTCGCCACCGCAGCCAGCAGGACGAACGCGGGCAGCAAGGACCGGTCCATTGATGAATATGCCTCAACAAGCTGTGCAACATTGTTCGGATTAACAGTGCCATGACGCCCTGTCAATATGACGTCATCACGATCCTATGAACGAGGACTATCTTATGGAAAAGCGACAACTCGGCCCCCTGGCGGTCTCAGCGATCGGCATCGGTTGCATGGGCATGACCCACGCCTATGGCGGCCAACCCGAGGCCGCCTCCGTCGAGGTCATCCACCGCGCCATCGATCTTGGCGTGACTTTTTTCGACACGGCCGAAGTCTATGGTCCTTTCGACAACGAAATCCTGCTCGGCAAGGCGTTGCAGGGGCGGCGCGATCAGGTGACGATCGCCACCAAATTCGGCTTCCGCTTCACCCCGAAGGAAAATGGCGTCAGCCGCATCCTCGGCTTCGACAGCCGGCCGGAGCATGTGCGCGAGGTCGCTGAAGCGTCTTTGAAGCGCCTCGGCACCGATCACATCGATCTGTTCTATCAGCATCGCCTCGACCCGATGGTCCCCATCGAAGAAACGATCGGCGCGCTGTCCCGACTGATCGAGGCGGGAAAGATTCGCGCCATCGGCCTCTCCGAAGTGTCCGCGGAAACCCTCCGGCGCGCCCATGCCGCCCATCCGATCGCCGCCGTTCAGTCGGAATATTCGCTGTCGACGCGCGACCCGGAAAGCGACGTGCTGCCAGCTTGCGCCGAACTGGGCGTCGGCTTCGTTCCCTTCAGCCCGCTTGGCCGGGGTCTGCTGTCGGGAGCCGTGAAGAGCGGCGATGATCTCGGCGAAAATGATTTCCGGCGGACCCTGCCGCGGTTCAGTGCGGACAATCTGGCCGCCAACGTCAGTCTGGCCGACACCCTGGCGCAGTTGGCGGCAACCAAGGGATGCACGGCGGCGCAACTCGCCCTGGCCTGGATCTTGAGCCGTGGCCCGCAGATCGTGCCCATTCCCGGCGTCCGCACACTGGCCCATCTGGAAGATAATGTCGGGGCGAGCGCGCTTCGTCTCTCCGCCGATGATCTGGCCGCCATCGAAGCCGCCGTCCCGGTCGCGGCGGTGATGGGCGCCCGTTATCCAGAAGGGGCGGTGCTGTCGCCCAAGCGTTAGAGGGCGGCTTTCAGCGGCCGGGTTGCTGCTTGGCGCGGGTCACCATCTGCGTCGGATTGACGTAACGCAACGCGATGACCAGCCAGACCAGCGTGGTCACCATATAGACCATCGCCATGGCGTCGATCGACTGCACGGCGCGCACGCCCGCGGCGAAGACGGCGTAATAGAGCGCCACCACCAGGGTCTGGCTGGTCGGCCCGGCGGTCAGGAAGGTCAGTTCGAACATGGCGATGGTGCGCACCAGCACGAGGAGGAGCGACGCCAGGACACCGGGCATGAGCAAGGGCAGCAGCACATAGACGAACATACGGAAGGTCCCGGCGCCGAAAACCCGCGCGGCGGCTTCGACCCTGGGATCGATCTGCTCGATGAAGGGTATCATGATCAAAATGACGAAAGGCACCGTCGGCACCAGATTGGCCAGAATGACACCCCACATCGTGCCGCCAAGACCGGATTGATAAAGGACGGTCGCCAACGGAATCCCGAAGGTTACCGGCGGCACCAGCAACGGCAGCAGGAACAGAAGCATCAGCGCTTTCTTGCCCGGGAAATCCCGTCTGGCCATGGCGTAGGCGGCCGGCACGCCGAACAAGCCCGACAAGACGACGACGGCGCCGACGACCTGGAAGGTGGTGATCAGCACATCGCCCAATTGGAACTCGTCCCACGCCGAAAAATACCATTTGATCGTATAGCCGTCGGGGAACCATGAGCGGAGCCAGCGCGAGGCAAAGGAACTCGTCACCACCGAGCCGATGATGCCGCACAGATTGACGACGAAGAGAACGACGACCGCCCAGACAGCGGTGATCCACAAGCTTGCCCCGATGTCGCGTGCCGTCCACCGCATCATCTCACCCTTTCCCACCGGCGGCCGGACCCCGATAGAACAATCGGCGCGACGCCAGCACGGCGATGACGAAGACCAGTTGGACCGCCCCCATGATCATCGCGATGGCCGAGGCCAAGGGATAGTCATACTGCTCGAAGGCGGCCTGATAGGCCGCGATGGAAATCACCCGCGTCGGGCCGGCCGGCGCCCCCAACAGAACCGCCGAGGGAAACACCGAATAGGCCTGGACAAAGGCCAGACAGAAGGTGATCGCCAGCCCCGGCATCAACAACGGCAGAAAAATGTGACGAAAGCGCGCCGCCGCGCGGGCGCCCAGAGTCGCGGCCGCCTGCTCCAACGCCGGATCGATGCCGCTGACATAGGAGAGCGTCAGCAAAAAGGTAAAGGGAAAGCCGGTGATCACCAGCGACAGGAAGACACCCCAATAATTGTGAACCAGCCTGATTTCACCGGGCGAGAACCATCCGAAGGAGACCAAAGCCCGGATAAACCAGCCCTGCGGTCCGAAATAATTCAACATCCCTTCGGCCACAAGCACCGTACCCAGGGTGATCGGCACCACCAGAATGGTCGTCAGCACACGCTGATTTTTCATTTTTCGGACGCGGAAAGCGACCGGAACGGCGGTAAAGACGTTGATCAACGTCACCGGCAGGGCCAGAGCCAGCGTCGTTCCAATCGTGTTGTAGAGAAAGGCGTCGGAAAAGAATTTGAGGTAATTGCCGAGAAGCGACCCGTCCTTGGGCTGAAAAGACAGCCACAGGCCGTAACCGAAGGGGTAGATGAAAAGGGCAACCAGCATCAACGCGGCGGGCAGGACGAGAAGGGTTACCCCATCGAGGCCACGGGCCGCCAGTCGCAGGGACAGAGGGAGCCGGGTCTCCATCTCTAAGCCCCTTTCGGATAAACGAGGACACGTGACGTCTCTGCCCCCAAACGCAGTTTTTCGCCCATCGCCAAGCGTGATTTGGCCCGAAAGAACAGTTCCTCCCCGCCAACGGCACGAGCCGACCCGAAGAAATCGTGGCCCCGAAATTCAATGGCCTCCACCACCGCCTCGATACCCGGCATCGTCTGCGACACCGGTATCAGATCATCCGGGCGAATCACCGCCACGACGGCATCGCCGGCGATCTCCCCCTGGGCCACCCCTTCGAGAGTCGTTCCGTTCACCGCCAGACTCACCACCTTATCGCGCCGACCGGCGACCTTGCCGTGGATCGCGTTGCGATAGCCCATGAATTCCGCCACATCGAGAGACGCCGGACGGGCATAGAGATCTTCCGGCGTCCCGATCTGACGGACGGCACCGTCACGCAGCACGACGATGCGGTCGGCCAAGGACAGCGCCTCCTCCTGGTCGTGGGTGACATAAATGGTGATGCAGCCGAGGTTCTGGTGAATGCGGCGTATCTCCTGGCGCATTTCCAGTCGCAATTTGGCATCCAGATTGGATAGCGGCTCGTCCATCAGCACCAGCGGCGGATCGATGGCGATGGCCCGGGCGATCGCCACCCGTTGCTGCTGTCCACCGGAAAGCTGGCCGGGCAGCTTTTCGGCCTGGCTTTCCAAGCGGACCGTCGCGATGGCTTGTGCGACGCGGAGATCCGCCTCGCTCTTGGGCACATTGCGCATCTTCAGACCGAAACCGACGTTCGACCGTACGGTCATATGCGGAAACAAGGCATAGTTCTGAAACACCATGCCAAAGCCCCGCTGTTCGGCCGCGAGCGTGTCGATCCGCCTGTCGTCGAGCCAGATCGAGCCGTGGGTCGTGGGCAAAAGCCCGGCAATGCAGTTGAGTGCCGTCGATTTGCCGCATCCCGAGGGCCCCAGCAAGGCGACGAACTCGCCGCGCGCGATCTCCAGCGTAAGGTTGGAGAGCGCGGTCATGGTGCCGAAATCACGGCCGACCCCGTCAAGACGCAGAGACCTGAAAGAGACATTCGAAGCCATGGTAAGCAGGTCCCCCGAAGAGGCCGCCCCTGCCGTGGAGG
>DATNIV010000304.1:0-4104 GCA_035604255.1 Telmatospirillum sp.
AACAGTTCTTCTGGTCACGCAATCCTTGGCCTTGATCGAATCTTTGGCGCTCGCCGTTCTCATGCAAGCCGATGTCCTCACGCCCTGGCTGATCGTCGGTCTAGCCTGTCTGCGTGGTTGGATTTCGGCATTCGAACATCCGGCCCGCGTGGCCTTGTTGGCGGATGTGTCGGGAGATCATCGACAACTGACGCGAGCCGTCGCGGCCGATGGCTTGCAGATCAATCTTGCCCGTCTGCTGGGGCCGATCATGGCCGGTGTGATTTTGTCCCGATTTGGCGAGGCCACGTGTTTTGTCATGGATGGCCTCAGCTATGTGCCCGCCCTCGGGGCCCTTCTGGCGCTGACGGTGCCGCACGGTCAACGGCCCGCGGCGCGCCGAGCGCTTTCGAACAACTTGGCCGAATGTGTCCGGTTCGTTGTGCGAGAGCAGCGTCTGCATGGGGCCTTGATCATGCTGGCGGTGACCGGCCTCATTGGTGTGACCTTTACGGTTTTGCTTCCTCAGTATGCGCGAGACGTCTTGGTAAGCGGTCCTGTTGGATTGGCAAGGTTAATTTGCGCGTCGGGATTGGGGGCAATTGCGGCAACTGGAATATTTGTTTTTTACAGCAAAAAATATTTTGTAATAATCATTATTTATAATGCATCTACTTTATATGGAGTGTTAATTTCTGCACTTTGCTTCGTAAGCTGTGAATTTTTGGCTATTATCTGTGTTGCGTTAGCAAGTATATTTATAATGTTGCGCGTATTGGCGACGAATATCCTGCTTCAGGCGGTTGCTCCAATCGAAATGCGTGGCTGCATGGGCAGTCTCCAAAGTGCCCTGTTCTGGGG
Organism: Telmatospirillum sp.; assembly: GCA_035604255.1. GTDB lineage: Bacteria > Pseudomonadota > Alphaproteobacteria > Rhodospirillales > Magnetospirillaceae > Telmatospirillum. The sequence continues at coordinate 841 of DATNIV010000304.1, forward strand.
AGTCATGCCGTTCGGCAGCCTGCTGATGGGGGGGCTCGGCCAATGGACAGACCCGCGCCACGCCTATCTCATCGCCGGGTGTTGTTGCGTCTTGGCGGGGCTGGCGTGTCGTTCGATGTGCGCATCGGCCGATAGGGCGGCGGTGACGTCGAGGAACAACAGGACGTGGCTGGGGGCCGGCGCCGCTTGTTTGGCTTGGTCTCGATGGCGCCGGGAACGAGGCGTCGAGGCGTTCCGGCATCCGCCGGACGTGACCTGAGGCGATGGTCGCCACCGTCATCACGCGGCCACCGAAATGTTCAAGAAGAAAACGGAGACAATCGAATGAAAACGAATGTGACTTGCTGCGCCATGGCACTCGCGGGCATTGCTTTTTGTTCCCTCCCCGCCGGGGCCGAGGAATTGTGGGACCCGCAGTTGCGAGGGGTCAACGAGGGCACGGTTGCCGGCGCTTTGCCGCCACCAGGCGTTTATGGTGTGCTGGACAATTATTTTCTGTCCTACCAGCAATATGACAACAAGGGCAATCAGACCGGGCTCAAGGTCGATGCGTTGATCGAAGTCCCGGTGTTGCTCTGGTCGACCGGGATCAAAGTGCTTGGCGCCGACTATGCCGTCGCGATCAGCCAGCCATTTGACTACACCAATGTGAAACAGGCCAATGTGCCTGCTCTGAGCAACAATGCGCATTGGGGAACCTACAACACCATCTTGGTTCCCGGCCAGTTGGCGTGGGCGCTGGCCAACGACTTTCATGTGAAGACCGGCCTTACGGTCTATGTCGATGACGCCAGCTCTTCGCCGGCTCATCCGCCGGCCGGCCATGGTGTCGGTTCAGGCAACAGCTATTGGACGCTGCAACCGGATTTCGCGGTCAGTTGGCTGCGTGGCGGTTGGAATCTCAGCGTCGATGCGCATTACGACTACAATTTTGAAGATGGCAAAACCCACTATACGTCGGGACAGGAAATCTCGATCGATTACACGGCGAGCAAGACCATCGGCAATTGGACCTTCGGTATCGGTGTCTATCAGCAGAACCAGTTGAATAAGGACAGCGGTCTTGGCGCCCTTGCCAAAGGTTGTCCGGCCTCCGGCGGATGCATGGTGGAGAACTATGGTGCCGGTCCGTTGATCGGTTATCAATTCGGCGATATCAACATTATGGCGGAATATAATCATAATATTTATACACGAAACGAACTGGCCGGAGATTTCTTGAATATTCGTTTGATGAAAGCTTTTTAAGTTCGTCAATAATCCGGCGGATCGTCGTCCGCTGGAATCGCTTTCCCGCCTCTCGGTTGTGTGGCAGCCATCGCCTGGCGGGATGGTCCGGTCGGTCGTCGGCTTCCCTGTTCTCCGACGTCCGGCCGGGCAAGTCTTGCCTTTTCATGCTTCGTGTTTGAGTTGCCGCCCCGGGGCGCCTCTGTAACAATGGCGAACGAAAACGGCGCAAAGCGCTTTCGTTGCCGGGAGGTTGGCCAAGGTCGCCAGCCTGGGCGTCGGACCGCGACTTTCCGGATCGCCTTTGCAAAAGGCGATGCCAGCGGCATGGGTATGAGAAATAGGAGCCAGGGTGAGACAGAAGCGGCAAGCCTTATCCCTGTGGCTCGGTCTGGCGGTTGTCCTGTTTTTGGCAAGCGGCGTTGCGGTTTTTTGGACGTTGGAAAAGGACGATCCGGCGGCGCTCAACGAATTTGCACTGCTGGTGGCGGGCTTAAGTGTCCTTTTTTCGTTCGTGATAATGGTGATCGTCAAAGCGGTCCTGTTGTCGCCAGCCAAACGATTGGCCGTCGATATCGGCGCCATCGTCCATGGCGAGCGCCGGCATTCCATCGATCTCGGCCGCTATGCGTCACTGGCGGAATTGGCCGTGGCAGTCGATGCCCTGGCGCAGAAACTGGGGACGGCGCGTGCCCAGGTGGGCGAGGCGGTGGCGGTGGCGACCGCAGCGACGGAGGCTGAAAAAGCTCGTTTGGCGGCCATCTTGAACGATCTGCATGAAGGGGTGGTGGTCTGCAACGGCAAGCATCAGGTGGTGCTCTACAATCAGATCGCCCTTGGCCTTTTGCATGTTGCCGGCGAAATGGGGCTGGGGCGCCCCTTGTTCGGATTGCTCGTCAAAGAACCGGTCTTGCATATTCTCGATGTGCTGACCCATCGTCCGGAGGGTGGTCTCGATAACGCGCCTTTCGTCACAGGCACCACCGACGGGCGGTCCTTGTTGCAAGGGCGGATGAGTCTGGTCCGGGCGCAAGGCGATGGCGATGTTACCGGCTACGTCATCACCTTCAACGACGTGACCGAAAGCGTGACCGCCCTGGCGCGCCGCGACACGGTTCTTCGGCGGATCATCGAAGCCCTGCGGGGGCCGGTCGGGCGGTTGAACGATCCTGCCAGCGATCAGGCCGCCGCCGCGCGGGATATTGTCGCCGCTCTCGATCGAGCGACGGAGGATTATCGCTCTCTGCTGACGGGGTGGTGGCCGATGAGCGACCTTTATTCGGCGGACCTCCTCGCTTTCGTCATCCGGAGGCTGGAAAATTCCGGCCTTACCGTCACCATGACCGGTTTGCCGATTTGGCTGCACGGCGACAGCCACAGTTTGGTGTTGGCGCTGGAAGCCTTGTTGAAGTCCATCGCGCAGGGGACCGGTGCCGCCGCATTCGATGTCGGAGCCGAGGCGGACGGCCGGCATGGATGGATCGTCGTGACCTGGCAGGGCGGGCGCGTCGATGACGACAGTCTGATCGCTTGGCAGAAAGTGCAGCTTCCTCAGGCGTTGGGGGGCATGACGGTACGCGACGTGATGCGTCATCATACGCGCGAGGATCTCATTGAGGAACGCGCCGGCGATTACGTAACGTTGCGCATCGCTCTGCCGCTGGGGCGGGAAGGACAGGATCGCATCGAACGTGCCGAAAAATTGCCGCCGCGTCCGGAGTTTTTCGATTTCAATCTGCTGGCGCAAGCGCCGGCAGGCGATCTCGGGCAAGTCAGTCTGCGGGCGTTGACCTATGTGGTGTTCGACACCGAAACCACCGGTTTGAAGCCGGCTCAAGGCGATCAGGTGGTCTCGCTGGCGGCGGTGCGCGTGGTCAATGGCCGGATTCTGACTGGCGAGACCTTCAACCGCATTATCAATCCGGGGCGCCCGATCCCCTCTGAGTCCGTGAAATTTCATGGCATTACTGACGATATGGTGGTGAATAAGCCTCCGTTGTCGGTGGTCTTGCCGCAGTTCAAGGCCTATGCGGCGGA
>DATNIV010000305.1:0-6976 GCA_035604255.1 Telmatospirillum sp.
CGCTCAAACCAATATCGCTTTCCGCTCACCGACGCGCTCGATTTTGCCCATAACGAAAAGGAACACCAAGGCGGCCACGATGCAGTGCGCACCGACGAAAAAGAGCCCGACATCGTAACTGCCGGTGGCGGCCACGATATAGCCGAACACGATCGGCGTTACGATCCCGGCGACGTTCCCGACACAATTGAAAATCGACCCCGCCAGGCCGATGGCCTCCTTGGGAGCGGTGTCACTGACCACGGCCCACGTGCCCGCTCCGGCGGCGATTCCCTTGCCATAAAAAGCGAAAGACATCAGAGCGATAACCAGGAGATCGCTGTTCGCGACAGAAGCGATCACCAACGTCGACGCCATCAGCATGCCGACGATATAAGGCGTCTTGCGCGCCCACGACAAGGACCAGCCGATCCGGATCAGATAGTCCGAAATGATCCCGCCGGAGATACCGCCGGCAAAACCGAAAAGCGATGGCGCGATGGTGGCAAAACCGGCTTGCATAATATTCATTCCGCGATCTTGGACGAGATATATAGGAAACCACGTAATAAAAAAGTAACTTAACGCAATTATACAATACTGACCAATATATGAGCACCACAACATACGGTTTGTCAGCAGGCACCGAACGACATCACCGGACAATCTCGATTTCGCTCTCCGCTCCTTGACGGAATCGACATCAACCAGCGCTCCACCATCAATGATATAGTCAAGTTCCGCTTTCGACATTTTCGGGTGATTGCGGGGCTCGTGCATATAATATCCCCACACGATCGCCGCGACGAAACCGACGGCTCCGAGCACGAAGAATGGCCATGGCCAACCAAATCGCGAGACAAGCCATCCGGAAAGCGGGGAGAAGATACCCACGGCAAAATACTGCGCCGAGGCGAATAACGATGAGGCGCGCCCTCTTTCCGATTTCGGAAACCACATGGCAATAACCCGCGCATTCGCAGGAAAGCTAGGCGCTTCGATAAAGCCAAGCGTAAACCGAAGAGAGAAAAGAAGAATAACGGTTCCCGTGACGCTCGTCCCAAACATGCCGACGAAGCCCAACAAAAATGTGGACAGAGACCAGAGGCCCAATGTCACGCCGTAAACTTTTTTGGCTCCGAAGTGATCGAGAATCAATCCTCCAGGCAATTGTCCCAAAACATACGCCCAACTAAAAGCGGAGAGGACGTAGCCAAGTTGAACGTTTGATAGACCAAATTCCTGCTTAATCCCGGACCCTGCGATCGAAAGGATGGAACGGTCGGCATAAGCGACTGTCGAGAGCAGCAGAATGATTCCTAGAATCCACACGCGAACACGCGTTCTCTTTTCCACGGGCACCTGTGATGCCACGGCGACTGTTTCTGACATGATCGTTGTCCTCACCTTCATTGTCCCCGCCCGAAGCCCTGCTGGGCCTTTCTGTTTGCGAGGCATCTTGGTCGACCCTTCCGCAAGGCGGCGTTATCTCGGGCTTTACGACGATCGCACCGGCGCATGTGGGATCGGGGCTGCGGCACCCCACCCCCAACGACCCGGACGCGAACTCTTTCCCTCACAGTCCTTTGCGTTCAAACCGGATTGAGCGGCGGACGTCCGGACAGCACCGCCGCGATATTATCAAGGGCGTCGAATCCCATTTGATTCCGGGCATCGACCGTCGCGCTCGCCATATGCGGGGTCAGAAAGACGTTCGGCAATGTCGCCAAACGCCGATCAAAGTCGGGCTCGCGGCGATAGACATCGAGTCCGGCGGCGAACAGATGCCCGGTTTCCAGCGCTTCGATCAACGCGTCTTCGTCCACCAAGGACCCTCGGGCGGCGTTGACGAACACCGCCCCTCGCGGAAGAAGATGGAAAGCCTCTCGCGTCATCAGCGTTCCGGAACCGCCCGGCAGATGCAGGGACAGAATATCGCAGCGGGGCAGCATATGGCGCAAATCCGGTACGAATTCGGCTCCCTGCTCCAATTCCGGGGAAAGACGGGATCGGTTGTGATAGACGATCCGCATGCCAAAGGCGCGGGCCCGCCGTGCCACCGCCCGACCGATGCGGCCCATGCCGACAATGCCGAGCGTCTGTCCGTTGACCCGCTTGCCGAGCATATCGGGCATCCCGTAGGACGTGCGCCATCCAACCTGCATGATGCGTCCGTATTCGGCGGCGCGGCGACACGCCGTCAGGATCAGCATGACGGAGAAATCGGCGGTGCATTCGGTCAACGCATCCGGCGCATTGGTGACGATGATGCCACGGCTGCGCGCCGCCGCCACGTCCATATGCTCAAAGCCGGCGCTTGGATTGGCAATGATCCGAATCGTTTCGGGAAGTGCGGCGATATCGGCGGCGGTCAGCGCGACCTTCTTGCCTGTCAGCACGGCCTGGCTGCCATACTGCCGGCTGGCCTCGAGGACAGCCGGCACATCCATGTCATGTTCGGCCAACACGGCATCGAATTCGCGTCGCGCCCGCTCGGCCACGGCATCGGGGATCCGACGGGCAACGAGAAGGCGATAGGCCTTGGATTTCGTTTCCATACCTTTCTTTTCTTTCCTTATTTGACGTGACGAACGCTGTTTTGCATCCGAAAAAATCAAGACCAATCAGAGCCGGCCGATTTGCAAATATTTTGCTGACTGGAGACAAGGATGGGGTATATAGGGATGATTGATCAATCTTGATTAAAATAATCAATATGACAAATTGGCTCACCCAGGAAGAGGCGCGGACGGCACTCGGCGTGCGCCAGCAAACGCTTTACGCTTACGTCAGCCGCGGTCAGATCGGCGTATGCTCCGATCCCGACCATCCTCGCCGAAGTCTCTATCTGGCCGAGGACATCGCCAATCTGGTCAAAAAAAGGGAACGCGGACGGAAACATAATATTATCGCCGCAAGCACGATGTCTTGGGGCGAACCGATCATCACCACGGCGATTTCCACCATCGCGAAAGGCCGTCTTTACTACCGCGGGAAAGATGCGGTCGCCCTCGCCGAGACGGCCTCACTCGAAGATGCGGCGGAGCTGCTGTGGGAAGCCCCCTCTCCACCGCATTTTTCCGCAGGACGCCCCAACCCGTCCTCAAACGAGTCCCCGCGTTCGCGCGCCTTCACCATGTTGGGCATGGCCGCGGCCAGTGGCAATCCGGCCTATGGACGGACGCCGAGTAGTCTCCGCGAGGACGCCGCGGCCCTCGTGGGCGGCCTTGCTTCAGCATTTGGCGGCATTGCTGACGACGAGGTCCCGCTTCATCAACGGCTGGCGGCGGCTTGGAGCCGCGATGGGACCTCGGCCGACCTCATTCGTCGGGCGCTGGTCCTTCTGGCCGACCAGGAGTTGACGAGTTCGGCCTTCGCCGCGCGTGTCACCGCGTCCACCGGTGCGTCGCTGGGAGCCTGCGCCCTGACCGGGTTGGCAACCCTCTCCGGCCCCCTGCATGGCGACGCGACGGTTCGCGTCCGCTCCCTTTTCGAAGAAGTCGAGAGAACCGATGCCGACAGCGCGGTATGCCGCTATTTGGCCTCCGGGATACCTATTCCCGGATTCGGGCATCCCCTCTATCCCGACGGCGATCCGCGCGCCGCGGCCTTGCTCGCGGCCTTTGATCTTCCCATCAATTTTGACCGGATGGTGTCGAAAGTCGGCACACTGACGGGGTTGCGGCCGACCATCGACGTGGCGCTGGCCGCGTTGGTGACGCGTTGCCAGCTTCCGGCGGACGCAGCCTTTGCCTTGTTCGCCATCGGGCGCAGCGTCGGTTGGCTGGCTCACAGCATCGAACAAGTGACAACCGGAACCCTGATCCGTCCAAGGGCTCGCTATACCGGACCACCCTTAGCGACATTGGACTGACCTGTCCAAAACCGCTCCGACACTTTTTCAGGGTCCCTCAACGACGAGGAATGTCAACATGCGCCCCCTCCTTCGGGAACGAGACGCGATTATTGTGGTCGGACGCGCCAGCGTTGAGGGTCACGACGCGACAGCGGACATCGGAATGAGTTGTGTTTCGTCGGAGACCTCGTTCCGCTCCAAGCAGGTCAACCACTGCAGGAGATTTTTTTCCGTCGCGCGATCCGCATTGAATGTGACGTAGCAACGGCCGTTCTCGGAAGACATCACCCTGCCTGACAGTTCGGAGTCCAAACCGGGGACGGTCAGGCGCACGGCTTGACCGACGGAAAGCGAAGCCAGTGCGACCTCCGCCCCTTCTTGCGAAATGCAGCTCAGCTTGGCCTTCGCCGGTTTGCCGCCAACATCGATTGTTATGTCGCGATCCAGCCGATAACGCGGCAGTCGTCTGCGATTGACTTCGGGCGTCGCCGTACGAACGATGCGAATTAACGTGTCGCGCAAATGATCGATGGCAGACGAGACATCGAAGGCAAGACCGGAAACTTGCTCGGCATGCTGGTCCGTCGCTTGCGCCTCGTCGGATACTTTGGCGATGCGCGACGACACCTCGTGGGCCGCGTCCGCCGTTTGAGCCACATTGCGGGTAATTTCCGATGTCGCCGCCGCCTGCTGTTCGATGGCAACCGCGATGGCCGAAGAAATCCCTTCGACATCGTGAATGGCCGCGGAAATGCCGCCGACAGCGGTCACCGCGCGCCTCGTCGTTTCCTGAATCTCGGCAATCTGCTGAGAAATCTCCCCCGTGGCGCGACTTGTTTGGGTTGCCAGATTTTTGACTTCGTTGGCGACGACGGCAAAGCCTTTTCCCGCGTCACCGGCTCTCGCCGCCTCGATGGTGGCATTCAAAGCCAACAGATTGGTCTGGCTGGCGATATCGTTGATCAATTGGGCCACGGTGCCGATCTGGCCGACCGTTTCTGCCAATCGGCCAATGGTATCGTGCGCCCCTTGCGCGCTTTCCACCGCCTTCGAGGTGATGGAGGTGGCGGTACCAATCTGTCGTCCGATTTCGCGGATCGACGCCGACAGTTCATCGGTCGCCGCCGCCACATTCTGCGCATTGGACAAAGCTTGCGCCGCTGCGGCCGCGACATTTTGCGAATTGACCCCGACAGCCTCCGCCGAAGCAGCCATCAAACCGGCGTTGTGCGACATGCTGCCGGTTCGGTTCGCCACCTGTTCGACGGCGTTGCGTGTCTCCGACTCGACGGTCTCCGCCATATGCAAAAGCGCCGCCCGCTTGTCGCGTTCGGCGTTTTCCCGGACCTCTTCCTGTGCCTGACGCAAGCGGGCCGCATCTGCGGCTTGCTCCTTAAAGATTTGCAACGCCTTCGCCATCTCTCCGATTTCGTCCCGATGATCCGTGGCGGGAATATCGATGCTCAGATCACCATCGGCCAACCGGCTCATCGCGGAGGTCATGGCGCGAATCGGCGGTGAGATTGATCGCGAGATGGCGATAATGCCGAGCAGACCCAAAAACACGCCCGCTCCGCCCAATATCATGCCGTTCAGAGTAGCCTGTTGGGCATTGGCCTGCGCCTCGGCATCCGCCTCGCGGGAAGCGCCCTGGAACAAAGCAAGGGCGTCATCCGTTTCCGCATAGATCTTGGTCGCCAAGCTGTTGACTTCGCTCGCCACCGAAAGAAATTCGGGAGCATCCAAAGGCACCTGTCTAAGGCGGACGTCCCGCATCTTCCTGGCCAGCGGGATATATTGATCGATCGAGGCCAGCAGTGCGTCAAGTTTCACCCGCCGCTCGGGGAAATGGGTAAGCGACGCCGCGCTCACCAGTTCGCTTCTCGCCTTTCCGATGGCCGTCTGAAGGGCCTGCCAACTGTCGTCGCTCGCCAAAGCGACAAAACGCCAGTAATGCATGCGTGCGAAGTTCAGATCCTTTTCCGCTGCCAGCACGTTTGTTTGAATGCGGCTGCTCCGCTCGATCGTTGTCAACGCCCCCTCGGAGGCCCGGCTATGAATAATGCCAAGAGAAATATTGCCGATAAGGACCAGCATCAGAAGACCAAAACCCAGCATCAACTTGCCGGAGATAGATAAGTTTCTAAGCATGACGGGTCCTAACGATAAACGCATGACAAAAGCGTTACGGTACGTAAAATCGCCACAAGGCAAATAGTTGGTTATCATTCGATAATATTAACATATTCGAATAATACCTATTTCAGACTGCAATCTTCTATGCAGAGTTGTCAATTTCTCGATGATAGCGCTATCCATTAAGGATAGGATTCCATGCCAAAAGCCATATATTTTCCATGGATATGGCGGCGCGGGGTCCCGGCCAAAAAACCCCGATACTTTTCACACCTCGATGCTGCCCCGTAATTTCCGCCGCAGGCCTATCGGCTGCGGCGCCCCATGGCCCGGTCCGGGAGGACGATCTGGTATGGATCGTAGGGATCGCGTGGCATGGCGTTGATGTCGATCGCACAGCCCACTCCGAGACGCTCGGCATGCTCGAGCGCCATTTCGGCGACGACGAGATCCTCGAGCGCCCATCCGGTCGAGTCGAACAGGGTGAGCGAACTCCGATGCGCGGCGTAGCGATCAGCCCCCTTGACCAGTTGCACCAGGTCCGGCCCGAGCGACGACGGCGAGAGGACCTGGCATTCACCCTCGGCCAGACACTGCGACGTACAGTCAGGACAGACCATCGCCTTTTCCAGAATCTGCCGGGGAATCTCGGTTTTTCCCGGAAAATCGGCGCCAATCGCGTTGATATGGAGCCATGGACGAGTCTCGGCGACGGGCAACACAGGACCGGCACCCGGATCAACCGAGGTGGACGTAATGATGACATCCGACGTCGCCATGAGGGTTTCAAGCTGATTGGCGGCCAGCACATCGACCCGAACCCCATCGATCGGCAAACGTCGGGCCAGCGAAGACGCGACCTCCAGGTTCGTGTCGAACGCGAGCACCCGATCGAAGGTGCGCACCCGCGACAAGGCATGAAGCTGTGCCACAGCCTGGGCACCGCAACCGATGATGCCCACGACCTCCGGGTGGGGAACCGCCAGGATCTTCGACGCGACAGCC